>NZ_JBHTSF010000079.1:0-42148 GCF_042795295.1 Streptomyces sp. NPDC056486 | reverse complement strand
CCCGAAGAAGGTGTCGCTCCCGCCGGGGGCTCTGGTCAAGGACCGTCGGCGCCAGCGCGAGGGCGGGAGGAGGGCTACAACGGCGGGCCCGCACCCCGCACGACGGAGAGGAAGCGCATCAGGGACATCCCGAAGTAGGCGCCCGCGACGACCGTGATGGTGGCCGCCATGGAGACCATCGGCCAGTCCAGGGACTCGGGATGGCTCAGACCTCGGTTGAGCAGCAGCAGGACGAGCGCACTGACCGCGCAGAGCAGGCCGATCAAGGCAGCGAGCGTGCTGGTGGTGACCGCCTGGTCCCGCTCGGCCGCCGCCGCCTCGAAGCCACTGCCCTTGCGCAGCCCGGACAGCGCTCCGGCCAGGGAGAGCACACAGCCGAACGCCACGAGCGAAAGGCCCGTCAGGAGCAGCGGCGGATGGCGGACCGCCCAGGGACCGGCTGGGCCGCCCAGCAGCGCGCACGCCCAGGCCGCCGCAAGTAACGGCAGCACGATCACCGCGCGCATGGAGAGCCGGTTGGCACTGATGCGCACAGTGGCGTCGTTGTAGGCACGGGCGACCTCGTTGGGCGGGCCCCACTCCTGGACGGCCCGGTGGGCGGCCTCCTCGGCATCCGGACACTCCTCGAGATTGCCCTCGGTCGCGCACTCGAGGCCGTCGAGCACCTCGTCGATGATCGCGCTCCGTCTGGAGTCAGGACCGACGAGGTGCCGAGCCAGGTGATCGGTGTACCGCCGCAGCACCGTCGCTTCCATCACATCCCCCCTCCCATCACGACCGAGATGACCGAGGAGACCTCCTGCCAGTCCATGCGCTTGTCGGCAAGGGCGCGGCGTCCCGCCGTGGTGAGGTGGTAGTTGCGACGGCGGCGGCCGTTGTGGCGCGCCCACTCGCTGCCGACGAGGCCCGCGGCCTCCAGCCGGTGCAATGCTGGATACACCGTGCCGGTCGGGAGGTTGATGGCATCGCCGCTGCGCCGCTTGAGCTCCTCGATCACCGCATACCCATGCAGCTGCTCAGGCTCCAGCACGGACAGCAGCATCCCTTCCAGGTTCCCTCTCAGGGTCTCCGCCTTCATGTCTAACCACACTACACATCAGGCCCCGAACCGGACATGGTCCGTCACGGCGTCCTGAGGTCCTGGCGCACCCCACCGACCACACCCTCCGGACGGGCGGCGCATCTCCAACCCGCGCACTCTCACCGGAACTTGAGCGACGCAGTAACCGCCGTGAACCGCTGCCGCCGACCGACCCCCGACCGACCGCGACGGCTACCGCCGACCAGGACTACGCCGATGCCCGCCCCACCAGCGTCGGGCAGAACACCATCGACAGCGGCGAGTCGCCCGGCTGCTTGATCCGCCCAAGGAGCAGCCGGGCCAGCTCGGCGGCCATCTCCTCCACCGGCTGCCGGACCGTGGTCAGCGCGGGCTCGCAGGCCCCGGCGGCCTCGCTGTCGTCGAAGCCGACCACCGCCACGTCCTGCGGCAGCCGCCTGCCCGCCCGCAGCAGCGTCTGCAGCACCCCTTGCGCCATCAGGTCCGACGCGACGAACATGCCGTCAAGGTCCGGGTGTTCGGCCAGGAGCCGCCGCGTCGCCTCGGCGCCGCCCACCCGCGTGAAGTCCGCCTCCGCCCAGGGCGCACCGGTGATGCCGTGCGCGGCCAGCGCGTCACGGAAGCCTTCGAGGCGTTCCTGAGCGGCGGGCATGTCCTGCGGCCCGGCGATGGTGCCGATCCTGCGGCGGCCTCCGCGGACCAGTCGGTCGACGGCCATCCGCGCCCCGGCCCGCTGGTCCACCTCCACGTACGGCAGCGGAACCGGCTCGGCGGGGCGCCCGGCGAGTACGGCGGGCAGGCCGGTCTCCGCGAGCAGCCGGGGCAGCGGATCGGAGGCGTGCGAGGAGACGAGCACCGTGCCGTCCACGTGGCCCTGCCGCAGATACGAAAGGAACTGCCGGCGCGAGGTGTCGTCGTCCACCAGCATCAGGACCATCTGGACCCCGGCCGGTCGCAGCACGTCGAGCAGCCCGCCGACCACCCGCCCGAAGTGGGGGTCGGAGAACATCCGGCCGACGAAGGGAGCCGCGATCGGTCGCCGTGCCCGCTCGGAGACCACCAGGGCTATGGAGTCGGTCCGTTGGGTCACCAGGGAGCGGGCGGCCTGGTTGGGTACGTACCCGGTGGCCTCGACGGCCTCCTCCACCTTGCGGCGCAGCACCGGGTCGACGGTGGGCGCGCCGTTGACGACCCGGGAGACGGTGGCGCGCGACACCCCCGCCGTCCGGGCCACGTCCTCCAGGGTCACCGGGCGGACGGGGCGCAGGGCATCGGCAGTCACGGGGTCCTCCACGGGGTCTTTATAGCAATCAAGTGGGCGGGCATTCAGGACTCCGCCCCTGATGGGGCATCAACTCCGTCCGATCACCGCCCCGTCGCGCACCGTCCAGCACCATAGGACATACCACCCACGCGTGAGCGATTGACGCCAACTTGCCCACACAGGCACCTAGTTGACTTCTCTCCACCGAGTCCGTACGACATCGTGCGCACCCCCTTGACGCGCCTTGTCGCAGACACAACTATCCAACGCGAGAGAGCGCTCTCTCAGCGATCTCCGTTCATGTTCTGAACTCGGATCGAATACCTGCGGCACCGCTCTGCCCCCATCACCCGGAGCGGTACCGCCCCCACCACCAGCACTCCAGCGCACCAATCACCCGCAACCAGAGGGACTTGCCATGTCTGAGCATCTGCCTGCGTCCGCCGCGAGGTCCACCCTCTCCCGCCGCACCGCCCTGGCCGCCGCTCTGGCCGTCCCGGCCACCGGTCTGCTCGCCTCCCAAGCGGTCGCCGCTCCCGACTCGCCCCCGGCGCAGGCCCCCGCCGCCCGCGGCCCCCGGCCCGCGAACGCCGCGGCTCCCGACTTCGGTCCGAACGTCATCATCTTCGACCCCTCCACCGGGGGTATCCAGGCGAAGCTGGACGAGGTCTTCAAGAAGCAGGAGTCGGCGCAGTTCGGCAAGGCCCGCTACGCCCTGCTGTTCAAGCCCGGCACCTACGGCGGCCTCAACGCCCAGATCGGCTTCTACACCTCGATCATGGGCCTGGGCCTGTCCCCCGACGACACGCACTTCAACGGTGACGTCACCGTCGACGCGGGCTGGTTCAACGGCAACGCCACGCAGAACTTCTGGCGTTCGGCGGAGAACCTCTCCCTCTCCCCGGTCAGCGGAGGCAACCGCTGGGCGGTCTCCCAGGCCGCCCCGTTCCGCCGCATGCACGTGCGCGGCGACCTGAACCTCGCGCCCAACGGCTACGGCTGGGCCAGCGGCGGCTACATCGCCGACAGCCGGATCGACGGCACCGTACAGCCGTACTCCCAGCAGCAGTGGTACACCCGCGACAGCTCGATCGGCGGCTGGCTGAACGCGGTGTGGAACATGGTCTTCTCCGGGGTGGAGGGCGCCCCCGGCGACTCCTTCCCCAACCCGCCCTACACCACCCTGAACAACACCCCGTACTCCCGGGAGAAGCCCTTCCTCTACCTCGACGGCGGCGAGTACAAGGTCTTCCTCCCCGCCCTGCGCACCAACGCCCGAGGCACCAGCTGGGGCCACGGCACCCCGCAGGGCCAGTCCCTCTCGCTCTCTGCCTTCTACGTCGCCAAGGAGGGGGACAGCGCGGCCACCCTCAACGCCGCCCTCGACCGTGGACTCCACCTCCTGCTCACCCCCGGCATCTACCACCTCGACCGGGCGATCGAGGTCAAGAAGGCGAACACCGTCGTCCTCGGCATCGGTTACGCCACCCTCATACCGGACAACGGAGTGACCGCGGTGAAGACCGCCGACGTGGACGGGGTGCGCCTGGCCGGGTTCCTGGTCGACGCCGGTCCGCAGAACTCCAAGACGCTCGTCGAGGTCGGCCCCGCGGGCGCGAGCGGCTCGCACGTCGGCAACCCGACCACCGTCCAGGACGTGTTCATCCGCATCGGCGGCGCGGGCGCGGGCAAGGCGACCACCAGCATGGTGGTCAACAGCCGCCACACCATCGTCGACCACACCTGGGTCTGGCGCGCCGACCACGGCGACGGCGTCGGCTGGGAGACCAACCGGGCCGACTACGGCGTCGTCGTCAACGGCGCCGACGTGCTCGCCACCGGCCTGTTCGTGGAGCACTTCAACAAGTACGACGTGCAGTGGAACGGCGAGCGCGGGCGCACGATCTTCTACCAGAACGAGAAGGCGTACGACGCGCCCAACCAGGCGGCCATCCAGAACGGCAGCATCCGGGGCTTCGCCTCGTACAAGGTCGCCGACTCCGTCACCACGCACGAGGGATGGGGACTCGGCAGCTACTGCTTCTACAACGTCGCTCCGAACATCGTGCAGGAGCACGGTTTCCAGGCCCCGAACAAGCCGGGCGTGAAGTTCCACCACCTGCTCGTGGTCTCGCTCGGCGGCAAGGGGCAGTACGCGCACGTCATCAACTCGACCGGCAGTCCCACGTCGGGCTCCGACACGGTGCCGTCCACGGTGGTCTCCTTCCCCTGACCGCACCCCTCCGTCCCGAGTCGTCCCCACACCCGCAAGGAGAGCACCATGCGCTCCGGCACCTCCCGAAGAAAGAGACTCACCCCCGGACTCACCTCCAGACTCACCCCTGTCCTCGCGCTGGCGACGGCCTGTGCCCTGACCCTCCTTACCGGCCTCGCGTCCGCCGCGCCGGCCGACCCTCCCGGCGCGGTCGCCGCAGCGGCCTGGGACACCGACCGCGCCGCCGAGGCGTACACCGCGAACCCGGCATCGGCGACCGCGTCCGGCAACGAAGCGGGCACCCCCGGTCCTGGCGCCGCCTTCGACGGCAACGCGTCGACCCGGTGGTCCAGCCAGTTCGCCGACGACGCGTGGATACGCCTCGACCTCGGCGCGACCCTCCGCGTCGATCGCGTAGTCCTGGACTGGGAAGCCGCCTACGGCAAGAAGTACGTCCTGGAGGTGTCCAAGAACGGCACCGACTGGACCTCCTTCTACACCGAGACGGCGGGCACGGGCGGCTCCGTCACCGCCCACACCTACCCCCAGGAAGTGACGGGCCGCTACGTCAGGATGCGCGGCGTCGAACGGGCCACGCCCTGGGGCTACTCACTGCACGCCTTCAAGGTCTACGGCGGCGCACCCGCCCCGGCCTCGACGACCCGCGCGAACCTCGCCCTGAACCACCCCGCCCGCTCCAACCGCTACCAGCACGCGGGCAATTCACCGGCCTTCGTGACCGACGGCGGCTGGCCCGCCGACCTGAAGGCCGACCAGACCCGCTGGTCCAGCGACTGGAACGCCAACCGCTGGATCTCGGTCGACCTGGGCGCACGCTCCACCATCGACACCGTGGACCTGTACTGGGAAGCGGCCTACGCGGTCGACTTCGAAGTCCAGGTCTCCGACGACAACCAGACCTGGCGCACGATCCACAAGCCCTCCGCCGCGGAGGTCGCCGCGCGCCGGGCGGACGTCAAGTCTCCCGCCGACGCGGTGGGACGGCACGACAGCGTGAAGCTCTCACAGCCCGCGACCGGCCGCTACGTGCGGATGCTCGGCAAGGAACGCCGGTCCTTCTACAACCCGGCCCCCTCCACGGCACAATTCGGCTACTCCCTCTACGAGTTCCAGGTGTGGGGCACGGGCGGCAGCGCGTCCGCCGCGTATCCGGCGCTTCCGGGTGACCAGTCGGGGACGTACAAGACGACGTTCTTCGACGACTTCACCGCAGCGGGCCTGGACCGCTCCAAGTGGCGTGTCGTCAGGACCGGTCAGGAGATGGGGTCGGTCAACGGCGAGTCGCAGGCGTACGTCGACTCCACGAACAACATCCGCACGGAGAACGGC
Organism: Streptomyces sp. NPDC056486; assembly: GCF_042795295.1. Lineage (NCBI taxonomy): Bacteria > Bacillati > Actinomycetota > Actinomycetes > Kitasatosporales > Streptomycetaceae > Streptomyces > Streptomyces sp. NPDC056486. The sequence goes on along the minus strand of NZ_JBHTSF010000079.1, from coordinate 36,259 downwards.
AGTCTGGTCCTACAGGCCAAATACTGCGACAACTGCACCACCGCGGGCGGCGGCACCTATGACTTCACCTCGGGCCGCATCGACACCAACACCAAGTTCGACTTCACGTACGGCAAGGTCAGCGCCCGCATGAAACTGCCGGTCGGCGACGGATTCTGGCCCGCCTTCTGGATGCTGGGCAGCGACGTGGACGACCCGAACGTCTCGTGGCCCGCCTCCGGCGAGACCGACATCATGGAGAACATCGGCTACGCGGACTGGACGAGCTCCGCCCTGCACGGCCCCGGTTACTCGGCGGACGGCAACATCGGCGCACGCCAGACCTATCCGAACGGCGGCACCGCCGACCAGTGGCACACGTACGCGGTGGAGTGGACGCCGACAGGCATGCGCTTCTACGTCGACGACCGCGTCGTCCAGGAGACGACCCGCAACAAGCTGGAGTCCACGCGGGGCGAGTGGGTCTTCGACCACAACCAGTACGTGATCCTCAACCTCGCCCTGGGCGGCGCCTACCCGGCCGGCTGGAACAAGGTCGCCCAGCCGTACTGGGGTCTGCCGCAGTCCAGCGTCGACAAGGTCGCGGCGGGCGGGGTCAAGGCGGAGATCGACTGGGTGCGGGCGGAACAGAAGGGGTGAGACTCCCTGCCGGGTGGGGAGCGGGGGCTCGGTTCTCGGCTCCGCCACCCATCGCCCGACGCTCGAAGTCCGAAGCCCGAAGCCTGAAGCCTGACGCCTGGCGCCTGGCGCCTGGCGCCTGGCGCCCGAAGCCTGGCGCCCGGCGCGAACTTCCCCCTTCACACCAAACAGATTGGAGCCCCCATGTCCGGACACCCCTCTCCCCCGAAGCCGGAACCACCCCGTAACCGGCGGCGTCGGCTGCCCCTGCCCATCGCCCTGTTGGCCCTGGTGCTGCCCTTGCTGGGCGTCACGCTCCCCGAGAGCGGCGCGCAGGCGGCAACCCCTCCGAAGGCAGACGTCGTACGCGTGGCCGAGTTCCTGGCCGAGTGCCCCGCGAGCCACCGCGCACCGGACGACCCGATCATCTTTCCCGGGCTGCCCGGCGCCTCCCACATGCACAGCTTCTTCGGCAACACCTCGACCGACGCCCACTCCGACCTGGGCAGCCTCAACGGTTCCGCGAGCACCTGCGCCCCCGACACCGATCTCTCCGCCTACTGGGTGCCGACCCTGTACAAGGGCAACACCCCGGTGGAGCCGACCGGAACCACCTTCTACTACCTGGGCGAGGGGGTCAGGGACGACATCATCGCCAAGACCAAGCCCATTCCCCGCGGCCTGCGCATCGTGGCGGGCAACGCCAAGGCCACAGGACCGAACGACAACACCATCTCCCGCTGGTCCTGTCTGCACCACGGCGAGGTCGGCTCGTCGCACGACTTCGTCAACTGCCCGGCCGGGTCGATGCTGGAGTCCTACCTCGACTTCCCGCAGTGCTGGAACGGCAAGGACCTCGACTCCGCGGACCACAAGAGCCACATGTCCTACCCGGTGAACGGCGCCTGCCCCACTTCCCACCCGGTTCCGGTGCCCAAGCTCCGTCAGGTCCTGCGCTATCCCGTCAACGGCGACCCGTCGAACCTTCGGCTCGCTTCGGGGGCGGGGTACACGATGCACGGCGACTTCATCAACGTATGGCCCGAGGCGGAGATGGAACGCCGGGTGCGCGACTGCATCAACCCCATCATCAAGTGCGGTGCGGACGGCCGTCCCTCCTGAACGTCTGGCCGCCTGGCTGACTCACCCACATCCACCCCCATCAAGCCCCATGCCCGGCCGGACTCCCCTCCGGCCGGGCATGGGCCCGTCCACCGGAAGCCCTCATGAAGTCGGCACCCGCGCTCGCCCTGTCCCTGTTCCTGTCCCTGCTCTTGTTGCTCGGCGGCTGCTCTGCACCGCCCGCACCTCCGGCAACCCCCACCACCTCCACCTCCGCCTCCACCGGCCCCTCCCTCCCAGGGGCGACCGCCACCGACAGCGGCTGGATCCAGCTGGTGATCCCGATGGACGATCAGGCCGAAGAGCTTCTCGACCTCACCAAGGACCGCGCCCACGCCCGCACTTCAGAGTCGGATCTGGCGACTTGGGCGACCGGACTCGCCAAGGAGCACCGGGCCGAACTCGCCCGCCTACGCCCCCTGTTGCACCGCATGGGCCTGCCCGACACCAACGTGCACCAGGGCCACGACATGCCCGGCATGGTCACCGAGAGCGACCTCGACCGGGGTCGTCGGCTGACCGGCGCCGCCTTCGACCGCTTCGTACTCCAGGAGCTCCGTGACCACCTCAGCCACTCGCAGCGCGTCTCCCGCTCCGCCGCGCGCTCGGCGGGCAGCAACGAGGTCCGTCGCCTCGCCGCCCGCATCGCCGACACACGCGCCGACCAGCTGAGAGCACTACCCAGCCGGTAGGAGACCGACAGGGTGCAACGGTTCGTACCAAATCCGCACATGTGTACGGACGCGAGAGCAAAGACGGAGTAACGTCGTGGTGGTGCGATCGGAGCGGCTGGTTGATGGCGGCCGCCGCGCACTGGGTGGCGACGGCCACCCGGGACGCGAGGAGCGAGGCTCCCCCTCGTCGCTTCCTCGCGCGGTGCCCTCCAGAGGTGAGATGCGGGATCCTCCCACCCACGAAGGGCTCTGGCGGGAGCCGTGTCGTCGGTGATGCGGCTCCTGTCGACCGAGAGCGCGTGCCCACTGATCTCGGAGCCGCGCCCTCATTCCGCCTTCTCCCTGATCCGGCCGCCGACCTCGGCGGCTGTCTCCCGCAGCCAGATGTGCGCCGCGTCGTGCGTGTGCACCGGGTGCCACCACAGGGCCTCCCGCAGCGGAACGGCCTCATAGGGCGGCGCGAGGGTCCTGACCGGGGCGACCGGGGCGAGCAGCCGGGCGAGCCGCTCCTGGACCAGGGCGATCCGCCGTGTTCCGGCCACCAGGAGCGGCAGCGCCTGGAAGCTGTCCACGGACACCTCGACGCGGGGCTCGATACCGAGCATGCCCAACTGCCGTACGGCGGGGGCGTCGTAGGTCCGCTGGTAGGTCACCCACGGCAGCCGGGCCAGGTCCTCGCGGGTGAGACGATCGCCGACGTCGGGATGGTCGTCCGCGACGAGGAAGACCCATCGGTCCTCGTAGAGGTCGGTGGCGGGGAAGTCGCTGACGACGCCGTGCGGCATGAGCAGTCCGTCGGCGGCGCTGAGCAGTACGCCGGTGTCGTCGACCACGGTGGTCGGGGTCTGGGTGAAGCGCAGCCGGATGCCGGGCGCCGACTCGTGCACCGTGCGGGCCAGTTCGGCGCCGAAGACGGCGACGGCGTAGTCCGACGCGAGGAGTCTGAACTCCCGCTGTTCATGGGCCGGATCGAAGCTCGCCTGGCTGCTGAAGAGGCGGTCGAGCAGGTCGTAGACGGTGGAGGTGCGGTCGAGGAGGACCTGGCCGAGAGCGGTGAGTGAGTAGTGTCCGCCGTTTCTGGCGAGCAGTTCGTCGTCGAAGTGCCGGCGCAGCCGGGCCAGGGCCGCACTCATCGCGGGCTGACTGAGCCCGACCCGCTCCCCGGCGCGGGTCACGTTGCGCTCTTCGAGCAGGGCGCGCAGCGCGACGACGAGGTTGAGGTCGAGACGGGCCAGATTCATGACGTTTCCCTGTGTATGTGGCACGAAATGTGGCACGAAATGTGGCACGGCAATCCGTCCACCATAAACGTGGTGGATTCCGGGTATCCACAGAATCGATTTCCCTGATCCGTGGTGTCGGGTTCAGATTGGTCACACCGCAATCAGGAGGACATGTTCGTGAAGGCCGAACCCGCATCCGTAGCCTCACCCGCTTCCGCATCCGCATCCGCATCCGCATCCGCGCTATTTGCCGGGCCCTTCGCCCTCGGCACCCTCTCCGCCCCGGATCAGACGGCCCTTGCAGGGTTCCCCGCCCTCGTGACTCCCGACGGGCAGGCGATCGACGTACGCGCGGCTTTCGCAGAGCACACGTCTTTCGGAGAACCCGCGCTGACCGTGCGTGGACTGCTTGAGCGCTGGGACGAGTTCCTTCCCCGGCTGCGCGCGCTGGCCGCCGATGCCGGTGCGGCGCGACGGCCGCTGGCGGAGTTCCGGGTGCACGCTCCGGTCGAGCCGCGGCAGGTCTTCCAGTCCGGCGCCAACTACCGCAAGCACGTCATCGACCTTCATGTCGCCCACCGCGCCCCGTCGGACGAGCGATCCGACGAGGAGCGGCGCGAGGAGGCCGCCGCGCTCATGGACCGGCGGGCGGCCGAGGATCTGCCGTACGTGTTCATCGGTCTGCCGAGCGCGATCACGGGTCCGTACGACGATGTCGTGCTGCCCGCGTGGGCCCGGCAACCCGACTGGGAGCTGGAGTTGGCCGCGGTCATCGGCCGGGCCGCCCATCGGGTGCCGGTGGACGAAGCGCTGAAGTACGTCGCCGGATACACGATCGCCAATGACCTCACCGACCGGGCGAGCGTGTTCCGCCGGGACATGCCGCAGATCGGCACCGACTGGCTGCGCAGCAAGAACGCGCCAGGCTTCACCCCGCTCGGCCCGTGGATCGTGCCCGCCGAATCGATCGCCGAGCCCGGCGATCTGCGGGTCACCCTGAAACTCAACGGCGAGACCATGCAGGACGAGTCCACCAAGGACATGATCTTCGACGTCGCACGCATGATCTCCTACGCTTCCCAGACGGCTCAACTCCTGCCCGGCGACTTGGTGTTGACGGGTTCACCGGCCGGGAACGGCATGCACTGGGGGCGTCTGCTGCGCGACGGGGACGTCATGGACGGCTCCCTCACGGGTCTCGGCGCTCAGCGCACCCGTTGCGTGGCCGAGGAGCCGGCGCCGTGACGCCGCCGGACCGCACCGACCCGGAGGGCGCCATCGCCCGCGCCGCCAAGGCGTACTCCAACTGGGGCCGTTGGGGTGAGGACGACGTACTCGGCACCCTCAACTTCCTCGACGAGGCCAAGCGCCGCGAAGGTTCCGCGCTCGTGCGACGAGGCGCCAGCTTCTCGCTGTCGCAGCGGTTCGACATGGATGGTCCGCAGAAGGGCTGGCGGCGGCGCACCAACCCGGTGCACACCATGCTGGACACCGGAACCGACGCGGCGCTCGGCAACCAGGGCTTCCCGCACGGGCTCGGCGGCGCCGACGACGTGGTAGCCATGCCACTGCAGTGCTCCACGCAGTGGGACGGGCTCGGGCACATCTTCGACCACGGCAAGGCCTGGAACGGGCGGCCCTCGGACCAGGTCGTGACCTCCGACGGCGATTTGGTCACCGGCATCGAGCACATGGCCCCGCACGTCGCAGGACGCGGTGTCCTGCTGGACGTGGGCCGGGTCGTGGGCGAGGACGGCGAGCTGCCCGACGCGTTCGCCGTCACCGAGGCGCATCTGACCGCGACCGCCGAGGCGCACGGTGTGGTGATCGGCCGCGGCGACATCGTCGTCGTGCGCACCGGACAACTGAGCCGAGCACGACGCGAGGGCTGGGGCGACTACGCAGGCGGCCCCGCGCCGGGCCTCTCCTTCACCACGGCGGGCTGGCTGCACCGCACCGAGATCGCCGCGATCGCCACCGACACCTGGGGCTTCGAGGTCCGTCCGAACGAGTTCGAGCACGCCTTCCAACCGCTCCACCAGGTCGTCATCCCCAACATGGGGCTGCTCATCGGCGAGATGTGGGACCTGGAGTCGCTGGCCGCCGACTGCGCGACGGACGGCGTGTACGAGTTCTGGCTCACCGCCGCTCCCCTGCCCATCACCGGCGCCGTAGGCTCGCCGGTCAATCCCGTCGCCGTCAAGTAGGCAGCGCAGCAGAGGAGTTACCCCCAATGAGCACACCCACCCGATCGGTTCTCGTCATAGGCGGCGGCGCGGCCGGCAACGCGGCCGCGATCCTGCTGCGCCGGGCGGACATCGCCGTGGACCTGATCGAGGCCAAGGACGACTGGAACGCCACCGCGGGCTCCGGCATCACCTTGCAGGGCAACGCGCTGCGCGTCCTGCGTGAGCTCGGCGTGTGGGAGCGGGTGCGGGCATCCGGCCACGGCTTCGGAACGGTCGGCATCACCGCACCGGACGGCACCGTCCTGCACGTCGCCGAGGACGTCCGTACCGGCGGCGACGACCTGCCCGCCACCGTCGGCATTCAGCGCCCGCGGCTCCAGCAGATCCTCATCGACGCCGTCCGTGCGTCGGGGGCCACCGTGCGCCTGGGCGTCCGGGCCGCGTCCCTGGACCAGGACCAGGAGCGGGAGCGGGAGCGGGACCAGGACCGGGACCAGGACCGGGACCGGGACGGTGTGACGGTGGACTTCACCGACGGTACGACCGGGCGCTACGACCTGGTGATCGCCGCCGACGGTGTCAGCTCCGCCACCCGCGCCGCGATCGGCATCACCGCCGAGCCTGAACCCACCGGCATGGCCATCTGGCGCATCGCCGCCCCCCGCCCCGAAGGCGTCGTCCGCACGGACCTGACCTACGGCGGTCCGGCCTACATCGCCGGTTACTGTCCGACCGGCGAGTTCACGCTCTACGCGTACGTCGCCGAGGCCAACCGGGACCGTGCCTCGATCCCGCCGGAGTCGTACGCCGACGAGATGCGCTCCCTCGCACGGCACTACGGCGGCTTCTGGCCGGAGATCACCCCGCACATCACCGACCCGGCGAAGGTCAACTACACCTGGTTCGACCAGATGCTGGTGGAGGGCTCCTGGCACCGGGGGCGGGTGGTCCTGGCCGGTGACTCCGCCCACTGCTGCCCGCCCACCCTGGCGCAGGGTGCGGCGCTCTCCCTGGAGGACGCGCTCGTCCTCACCGAGCTCCTCACCGGCGCCGATGAGTGGGACGACGCCTTGTTCCAGGCGTACTACGAGCGGCGCATCCAGCGGGTACGTCCCGTCGTGGAGGCATCCGTGCAGATCGGCCGGTGGCAGCTGGACGGGGTGCGCGACGCCGACGTGCCCGGCCTGATGGGCCGCACCATGGCCCTGCTCAAGGAGCGCCCGTGAGTCACCCGACCGTTCCCACCGTTCCCACAGCTCCCACCGTCGATGTGCACGCGCACGTCCTGCTGCCCGAGGTCGATGCGCTCGTGGCCGGGCTGCCCGGCCACGCGGAGGCGAAGGCGCTGGACGCCCGCCGCAACGGCCGAGCCGCCCTCGCCGTCAGCGGCCCCATGGTGCGCGAGCGCATCCCCCGGCTCACGGACGTCTCCGTACGCCTGGCCGCGATGGACGCCCAGGGTGTGGACGTACAACTGGTCAGCCCATCCCCTTCGCACTACCACTACTGGGCCGACGAGGAGACGGCCGAGAAGGTGTACCGGCTGGCCAACGAGGCGACGGCGGCGCACTGTTCGGCGGCCCCCGCCCGCCTCAAGGGCCTCGGCCTCGCGCCGCTCCAGCACCCCCAACAGGCAGTTCAAGCCCTCGAACACGCCCTGGAAGAAGGCCTATTGGGCATAGAGATATCGAGCCACGCCCCGGGAAGCGAACTGCACGAAGCGCGCGAACTGTCCGACCCGGCCTACGAGCCGCTCTGGACCCGCGCCGACGAGACGGGCGCGCTCATCTTCCTGCACCCCTTCGGCTGCACGCTCGACGACCGCCTCGACCAGTGGTACCTGTCCAACACCGTCGGACAGCCCACCGAGAACGCCGTCGCGCTCTCCCACCTCATCTTCTCCGGCGTCCTCGACCGGCATCCGGGCCTGCGGCTGATAGCCGCGCACGGAGGCGGCTATCTGCCCACGCACATCGGGCGCTCCGACCACGCCTGGTCGGCCAGGACCGACGCGGGCGCGTCCTGCGCCCACCCGCCGAGCAGCTATCTCAAACGCCTCTACTTCGACTCGCTGGTCCACGACCCCCATGTGCTGCGCGAGTTGGTGCGGGCGGCCGGTGCGGACCGGGTGCTCCTCGGCTCGGACTTCCCCTTCGACATGGGCAGTGAGGATCCGGTCGGTGCGCTGCGGGCCGCGCGGCTGACCGACGCCGACCTCGACGCCGTACGCGGCGGCAACGCAGCCGCCCTCCTGCAACTTCAGCGAAAGGCCTGACACCATGCGCCTGCTCACCCACCTCAGGCACGTAGACCTGGCCGTCCCCGACTACGACAAGCAGCTCGACTTCTACTCCGGCGTCTGGGGCCTGACCAAGGTCGCCGAGGACTCCGGCATCTCCTTCCTTGCCGCGGAGGGCTCACCCGAGCAGTACGTCGTGCGCCTGCGGAAGGCGGACGAGAAGCGCCTCGACCTCGTCTCGTACGGCGCGGCATCCCGGGCGGACGTCGACACGCTTGCCGAGGAACTCGCAGTGGGCGAAGTGCAGTTGGTCACGCAGCCGGGCCAGGTCGACACCCCCGGAGGCGGCTACGGCTTCCGCTTCTTCGATGTCGACGGCCGCACCATCGAGGTCTCCACGGACGTCGAGGTCCGGCAGCACCGCAAGATCGAGGAGAAGGAGGCGATCCCGGTCAAGCTGTCGCACGTGGTCCTCAACTCCCCTGATCTGAACCGGACTCGGGAGTGGTACGAACGTCACCTCGGCTTCGCCCTGTCGGACACGCTGAGCTCTCCCCACATGGGCGAGGTCATGCACTTCATGCGGATCAGCAACCAGCACCACTCCATGGCCATCGCCCAGGGCCCGCACACCGCCCTGCACCACGTCTCCTTCGAGATGCGCGGCCTGGACGAGTACATGCGCGGCTCGGGCCGTGTCATGCGCGCCGGGTTCAAGAAGATCTGGGGGCCTGGCCGACACATGGCGGGCGACAACACATTCACGTACTTCCTCGATCCGCACGGCAACACCGTCGAGTACACGACGGAGTTGGAGGAGCTGGACGAGGACACCTGGCACCCGCATGTCTACGACTTCTCCCGGCCCGAGGTCACCGACCAGTGGGGCACCGCCAACCCCATGAACGAACTCATCGCCAAGGAGTCGTTCAACGACCCCGACCGAGGCGTGTTCATCGCCCCGCCGGTCTGAGAGGCGACCTCATGCGTTTCGCCACCTACGAACAGCAGCACCGCACGGGGGTCGCCGTGGTCGATGAGACCGGCACCCTCTACCCCGTGCCCGGTGCGGACTCGCTGACGCTGACCGAGCTGATCGACGCCACAGGCGGCCTGCCGGCCCTGCTCGACGCCGGGGCCACCGCGTTGGGCGGACGACGACCAGTCCCGCACCTGTCCCAAGTGCGGCTACTGCCCCCGCTCCGACCCACATCCATCCGGGACTTCGTCACGTTCGAGGAGCACGTCGAGGGAGTACGCCGCTCCGTGGACGGCCTGAGCGGCGTTCCCGAGCGGTGGTACGCGGCACCGACGTTCTACTTCGCCAACCCCCACGCGGTCTTCGGCCCGCACGACGACATCCCGATGCCGCCGGGCTCGACCGTCCTCGACTACGAGCTGGAGGTGGCCGCGGTCGTCGGCCGCGAGGGCCGTGACCTCACCCCGGCCCAGGCCCGCGATCACATCGTCGGCTACACCGTCTTCAACGACTGGTCCGCACGCGACCTCCAGTCGGCCGAGATGAAGGTCGGCCTCGGTCCCTGCAAGGGCAAGGACACAGCGACCACGCTCGGCCCGTACCTCGTCACCGCCGACGAACTGGAGCCGTACCGCGACACCGACGGCTTCCTGCGCCTGGCCCTGACCGCAGAGGTCAACGGCCAGGTGATCGGCGAGGATCTCCTCTCCAACATGAGCTGGACCTTCGAGGAGATGACCGCGTACGCCTCACGCGGCACGGTCGTCCGCCCCGGCGACATCCTCGGCTCCGGCACGTGCGGCAACGGCGGCTGCCTGGCGGAACTATGGGGCGTACGAGGCGAACAGACGCCACCCCCGCTGAAGCCCGGGGACACGGTCACCCTCACGGTGGAGGGGATCGGCACGCTCACCAACACGGTGGTGCCCGGACCTGCCCCGCTCCCTCTGCCTCCGGCCCGCCGCCGCGGTCGGGAGCGCCCTCACCTCAAAAGGCGTACCTGACACGCAGCCACGGTGTGTGCGCCGCAAGGAGCTGCTGGATTCGCGTCAGGGCCTGCTGCTTGATCTCCAGGGAGTAGCGAACGTTGGCAGCGCCGTTCTGGGAGCGCTTGGTCTCCTGTGCCGCCGGCTGCCACAGCACGTCCTCGGCGCGGGGGTGCCAGCCCAGGTTGACCTCGTGGAGCTGCTCGTTGTGGGTCAGCATGATGACCTCGGCCGCCGCCTGCTCCTTCACTCGGGCGGGCAGGACGTCGTCGAGGTGGGTGAGCAGGTCGGCCCAGTCCCGCTGCCACCCGGGGCGGAGGACGACGGGCGAGAGGTTGAAGTGGACCTCGTATCCGGCATCGAGGAAGTCGGCTGCCGCGGCGATCCGCTCGTCGATCGGGCTGGTGCGGATGTCGAGGAGGCGGGCGTCGTCGGCCGGCATGAGGGAGAAGCGCACGCGAGTGCGCCCCCGCGGGTCGAGTGCGAGCAGGTCGGGGTTGACGAACTTGGTCGCGAAGGAGGCTTTGGCGGTCGGAAGGCCGCGGAACGCGGCGACGAGATCGGCCGTGTTGTCGCAGACCAGGGCGTCGACGGAGCAGTCACCGTTCTCGCCGATGTCGTAGACCCAAGCCTCGGGATCACACTGGTTGGGTTCCGTCTTGGGGCCCTGGGCCCGTACGTGACGCCGGACGTGGGCCACGATCGCCTCGATGTTGGTGAACAGCGTGATGGGGTTGGCGAAACCCTTGCGGCGGGGGACGTAGCAGTAGGCGCAGGCCATCGCGCAGCCGTTGGAGGGGCCAGGGGCGATCCAGTCGGCCGATCTGCCGTTGGGGCGCGTCGCGAGCGTGTGCTTGACCCCGAGGACGAGCGTCTCGGTCTTGATGCGGACCCACCGGCCGATGTTGCCGTCGTTGCCGTGCAGGGCGGGGATGTTCCAGTGACTGGCGACCTCGGTCACGCGCGCGTCCGGCAGCCGGGCCATGATCTGCTGGCCGCGCGGCGAGTCGAGGGCCGCCGGTTCCGCGTAGACCTCCCGTACGTCGAGCATTCGGCGTGCCTGCGGGCTGTCCCGGAACGCACCGTGCACGGCCTGGGCCGGTGCGGCGTCCGACCACCCGAAGAGCGCTTGCTGCTCCGGCTCTCCCGAGGCGGGCTCTCCCGCCGTCTGACCCACGTGCTGTTCCTCTCCGTCTCTCCGCCTGTTCTTTCCCTCGCCCGGGGAGTCGCGATGGTGCGGCGAGGGTCTGGCGACGGGGAGCGCCGCCTCTCAGTCCACCGGGTCGTGGCCCCAGTTCATGAGGGAGTACCGCCAGGGCGTATCCGTCACGTCACCGGATGGCCGCTGTTCGAGGTGCCGGTGCACATAGCCGACCACCTTGCGCATGTGCGCGATGTCGGCGTCCGTGAGGTCGGCCTTCTTCGTCTCCAACAGTTCGACGATACGGCGCCCTGACGCGTGCCCCACGCTCTCCCCGTTGCCTTTCGCCTGACCCACGCTCTTCGAGTCATCCGTGGTCAGCCACTTCTTCAGGGTGCGGGGCGCCATATTGACGGCCTCACCGAACTCGTCGATGACGTCCTGCCGACTCGAGTCGCTCGTCCCGCTCACGAACCGTTGCCCTTCTTGCGCAGGGACTCAGGCTTGTGAACGGCTCTGCGGCCGGACTTGTCACTCTCCACCTCGTACTGCGGTTCGTCCTTCGAGGCGTCGACGGTCCTGCCCGCCACATCGGCGCGTTCCGTGACCTTCTTCTTCACTTTGCCCGGAACGGTCTGCCCATGGCTGCTCCAGGAGACCTGGTCACCCTTGTCGAGCTTCTTGCCCTTGGCCACGATCCGCACGCTCCTCGGTTCCGGCCCCCCGATGGACGACGCTCTTCACTGTTCCGCTCTTCGGGGCTCGGCGCATTCCGGCGGACCGCTACAGCCTCGCCGGGCTCCAGACTCTCGTCGTCAGGCCAGCGTCGATATCAGTAGCGCCATCAGCAGTCCGCAGACGCTCACGATGGTCTGGATGGCCGTGTGTGACTTCGTGGCCTGGCCCAGTGTCATTCCGAAGGACTCCTTCACCAGCCAGAAGCCCGCGTGGTTCACGTAGTTGAGGCCGATCGAACCCGCGCCGATGGCCACCACCAGCAGCGAGGTGTGCAGAGTGCTGCCGCCCTGGGCGAGAGGGGCGAGGATGCCCGTCGCGGCGACGATGCCCACCGTGGCGGAGCCGGTGGAGAAGGACAGGAGCAGGGCCATCAGCCAGCCGAGCACGATCACGTTGATGTGCATGCCGGATGCCGCGGATTCGACGGCCTGACCGATCCCGGAGTCCTCCAGGACCTGGTTGAAGGCGCCGCCGCCCGCGATGATCAGCAGGATGCCCGCGACGGCCTTCAGACTGTCCGCGAGTGAGGAGCGGATCGAGTCCGACGACAGGCCGCTGCGGTATCCGAGGGCGAACAGTGCGAAGAGGAAGCCGATGAGCATGGCGATCACCGGCTCACCGGTGAAGGTCAGTACGTGCCGTACCTCGCTGGACTCGTCGTACGCGAGTTCCGCGATGGTGCGCAGGAGCATCAGGACCACGGGGACCAGAACGGCGGCGAGAGCCCAGCCTGTGCGGACCTTGCTCGCACTCTGCTCTCGCGGTTCCTCGCCGGTGCCGGTGCCGGTGAATTTGGCGATCAGCTCCGGGTCGGGGCGCACGTCCAGGCGCGGGGCTATCCATCGGCCGTACACCGGGCCCGCGACGATGATCGTGGGGATCGCGCAGACCAGGCCGACGGCGATGGTCATGCCGAGATTCGCGTGCAGGCCCTCCACCGCGACCAGCGGGCCGGGATGCGGGGCCACCATGCCGTGCAGGGTGGACAGGGCGCCGATCGCGGGCGCAGCCAAGTACACGTACGGGGATCCGTTGATCTTGTGCGTACGTTCCAGGCGCTGGGCCACGCTGAAGATCAGCGGCAGCAGGACGATGAGGCCGATCTCGAAGAACATCGGGATGCCGATGACGAAGGCCGCGCCCGTCACGTACCAGGGCAGCGAGCGGGCGCTCGCGCGGTCGACGATGAGGCGGGCGATCCTGTCCGTGGCGCCCGATGCCGAGAGCAGCCGCCCCAGCATCGCGCCGAACGCGAGCGTGACGCCGACGTCGCCGAGGATGCCGCCCGCACCCGACTCCAGGGATTCGGCGATCTTCTCGACGGGCTGTCCCGCCGCCAGGGCGACCCCGACCGAGACGGTCATCAGGGCGATGAAGGGGTGGAACCGGAGCCGGGAGTTGATCAGCGTGATCAGCGCGGCGATGGCTGCCGCCAGGATGATCAACAGCGTCCACGTGTGGCCCGTCACAGTCGGCGTCCCGACCGGTCTTCGGGGCCCGCGGGCAGGCCTGATGCCAGGCATGAGGGCATGCGTGATGCAGTGAGTGCCATCGTCATTGAAGAACTCCTGATATGCGGCTCGTTGTGTCCCGGCGGGAACGTATCGGCCGGTCGCCCGGCGCCTCCAGGTTGTGCTCGTAACCCGTGAAACCCCTGATCTGAGCGTTCTGCGCACGGTCCGCGCCGGGGTTACCGTCGGCTGGTGAGAATCGTCGAACCGCCGGGGCGAGTACGGCCCCGGCTGCGGACCCGGTTGCGGCTGCGGACCCAGGTGCTGCTCCTGCAGTGCGCGGTGGTCGCGGTCACCCTCGCCGCGGCTTTCGCCGCCTTCGCGTACTCCAATGAGCACCGGCTCGACCGGGAGTACCAGCTGCGTGCGCTCGCGGTGGCCCGGACGATCGCCTCCGAGCCCTCCGTCAGGCGCGCCACCGCCGAGTTCTCCGCGGGCAACGACCGCCCCGGAAGCGGCGCGGCGCACACCTCGCGCGCGACGCTCGCGAAGGGCACGGCGCAGACCGTGGCAGAGGCCGCGCGGGTCAGGACCGGGTCACTGTTCGTCGTCGTCACGGACGACCGGGGCATCAGGCTCGCCCACCCGGAACACTCACAGCTGGGCAGGAAGGTGAGCACCGATCCCTCCGGCGCGCTCGCCGGAAACGAAGTGCTTGCGCGGCACCGCGCCCACCTCGGTGAAGAGGTCGTCGCGAAGGTTCCCGTGTACGCGCCCGGTTCGACCACCGAGGTCGTCGGCGAGGCGAACGCGGGGCTCGCCGTGTCCGCCGTACAGGCCCAGTTCCTGCGCGTCCTGCTCGGTGGCCTCGGCTGGCTCGTGGTCGCCCTGCTGCTCGGCGTCGCCGCGTCCGCGCTCCTCGCCAGGCGGTGGAAGCGGCTGACCCTCGGGCTCGAGCCCGAGGAACTGGCCGGCCTTGTACAGGAACAGGAGGCGGTCCTGCACGGCATCGGCGAAGGCGTCCTCGCCCTGGACACGGAGGGCAAGGTCACGGTCGTCAATGACGAGGCGCGTCGGCTGCTGCTCGTGCCCGACGCCGCCTCCGGCTGTGATCTGGGAGAACTGGAGGAACTGGGGCTGACTCCCCGGGTGGTCGATGCGCTGCGCAGTCCCGGCCCCGGACCCGCTCACGGTCCTGTCATGACCGCCGTCGGTGAGCGGGTACTGGTGATCTCATCCCGCAAAGTGCGCCGGGACGGGCGCGATCTCGGCACGCTCCTGACCGTCAAGGACCGCACCGACGTGGAATCCCTGACCCGCCAGCTCGACGCGGTGCAGGCCATGAGCTCGGCGCTGCGCGCGCAGCGCCACGAGTTCGCCAACCGGCTGCACGTCGTCTCCGCGCTCGCCCACGGCGGGCACCTCACCGAGACCACCGAGTACATCGACACGATCCTCGGTACGGGACCGCTCGGCGAAGCGCTGCCGGGCATCGACGCGGTCCGTGACTCCTATCTGCGCGCCTTCCTGTCGGCGAAGGCCGCACAGGCGCGGGAGAGCGGGGTGACCCTGGTCATCGGGGGCGCCACCTGGGTCGACGGCACCCTCGACGCACCCGTCGACGTCACCACCGTGTTCGGCAATCTCGTGGACAACGCGATCGAAGCCGCCAAGGACGGGCAGCGGGCCCGGAAGTTCGTCGAAGTGGAACTCATGACGGAGGACACCACCTTGCTCATCACCGTCGCCGACACCGGTGACGGTGTCCCGGTCAATCCGGTCAATCCGGTTCCTCATGAGGACGACGTGTTCCGGGAAGGCGTGTCCACGAAGAACCACGCCTCGGTCGTCGGCGGACGCGGCATCGGCCTCGCCCTGGCCCGCCAGATCGCCCGCACCAGGGGTGGTGACGTATACATCGCGGAACCCGGCGGGCCCCCACAGGCCGACGCGGAGGCCGACGTGGATATCGACCGGCCCCCCGAACAGGTCTCCGGCGGCGCGGTGTTCGTGGCCCGGCTCCCCGATGTCATGGAAGCGGGACAACGATGACTGACCGCGCGGCAGCCGAACGAGAGCCGTACTCCGTCCTCGTGGTCGACGACGACTTCCGCGTCGCCGGGATCCACGCCTCGCTGGTCGAAGAGGTGCCCGGCTTCAGGGTGGCCGGCACCACGCACACGGCGACGGCGGCGCTGGAGGCCGTCGACGCCTTCGCGGCCGCCGGTTCGGCCGTCGATCTGGCCCTGGTCGACATCTATCTGCCCGACGGTTCCGGCATCGATCTGCTGCGCCGCCTGGACTGTGACGCCTTCGTTCTCAGCGCGGCGGCCGAGGGGCCTGTGGTGCGGCGCGCGCTGTCGGCGGGCGCGTTGGCGTATCTGGTCAAGCCGTTCCCGCCGGAGCTGCTCGCGGAGAAGCTGCGGGGCTACGCCCGGTTCCGGCAGCTGACGGACGCGGAGTCCGTGGACCAGAGCACCGTCGAGAGCACGTACCGCGCACTGCGGGAGACCGTCGGCCGCCGCCCCGACCGTCGGCCCACCACCCGTACCGTGACGGCCGACGCGGTGCTGACCGCCGTACGGAACTCTCCGAAGCCGCTGTCCGCGGGGGAGGTCGGCGAACTGATCGGCGTCTCACGCGCCACCGCGCAGCGCTACCTCGCCTCGCTCGTCTCCTCGGGCCTCCTGCGGATGACCCTGCGGTACGGGACGACGGGGCGGCCCGAGCAGGAGTACCGGATGCAGTGACGGCCGCCTGCCCGTGCCCCGAACCCGGTCAGGGCACGATCAGGGCACGGGCGGGGCACAGGCAGCTCGGCTCGTCCTCAGCCGGTGGAGAGGTCCTCCTCCCCCGCCATCCCCGCGGCCAGCGTGGTGCCGTCCGCCGGATCGATCAGGAGGAACGAGCCCGTGCGACGCGAGTCGGCGTACGCGTCGAGCGCGATCGGGTCCGCGGTGCGCAGCACCACCCGGCCGATGTCGTTGGCCGACAGGGACCCCGGATCGGGGCTGCGGCCGAGGTCGGCCAGGGTCAGCCGGGACGGGATGTCCTTGACGATCGCCTTCACCGTGCGGGTGGTGTGCTTCAGGAGTACCCGCTGCCCCACCGTGAGCGGCCGGTCGGCGAGGTGGCAGACGGTCGCGTCGACGTCCCGGGTGACCGCGGGCGCGCAGGCGCTCGGTGCGATCAGGTCGCCGCGCGAGATGTCGATGTCGTCGGCGAGCAGCAAGGTCACCGACTGCGGGGCGCGGGCACTCGCGCTCGGCTCGCCGAGGACGTCGATGCCGGTGATGGTGCTGGTCCGCCCGGCGGGCAGCACCGTGACCTGCTCGCCGACCCGGAGCACCCCGGACGCGATCTGGCCCGCGTAGCCGCGGTAGTCGCGGTGTTCGGGGCTCTGCGGGCGCACGACGTACTGGACCGGGAAGCGGGCCGGGGCCTCGGTGGCGCGACCGCCCACCGCGACCGTCTCCAGGTGTTCAAGGACGGTGGTGCCCGCGTACCAGTCCATGTTCGCGGACGCGTCCACCACGTTGTCGCCGAGCAGCGCGGACACCGGGACGGCGGTCACGTCGTGGATGCCGAGCGACGCCGCGTACGTGGTGAACTCGTCGGCGATCGACGCGAACGCCCTCTCCTCGAAGCCGACCAGGTCCATCTTGTTGACGGCGAGCACCACCTGCGGGACGCGCAGCAGGGCGGCGACCGCGGCGTGCCTGCGGGTCTGCTCGACGATGCCGTTGCGCGCGTCGACCAGGATGACCGCCAGTTCGGCGGTGGAGGCGCCGGTGACCATGTTCCGGGTGTACTGCACGTGGCCCGGGGTGTCCGCGAGGATGAACCGGCGCTGCGGGGTCGCGAAGTAGCGGTAGGCGACGTCGATGGTGATGCCCTGCTCGCGCTCGGCCCGCAGGCCGTCGGTGAGCAGCGCGAGGTCCGGTGTTTCCTGGCCGCGCCGGAGAGAGGCCGCCTCCACGGCCTCCAACTGGTCGGTGAAGACCGACTTGGAGTCGTGCAGGAGCCGGCCCACCAGGGTGGACTTGCCGTCGTCGACGGACCCGGCGGTGGCGAGGCGCAGGGTGTCGACGGCAGGCGCGGGCGCGACCGCGACCGGCGGTGTCGGCACGGTGTCGTTGGCTGTCCTCAGGTCGATCGTGGTCATCAGAAGTACCCCTCGCGCTTACGGTCTTCCATGGCGGCCTCGGACATCTTGTCGTCGGCGCGGGTGGCGCCTCGCTCGGTGAGCCGGGACGCGGCGATCTCGGTGATGACGGCGTCCAGCGTGGTGGCGTCGGAGTCGACGGCGCCGGTGCAGGACATGTCGCCCACCGTGCGGTAGCGGACGAGGCGCCGCTCGACCTTCTCGCCCTCCCTGGGCCCGCCCCAGTCGCCCGCGGTCAGCCACATGCCGGAGCGCGCGAACACGTCCCGCTCGTGCGCGAAGTAGATCTCGGGGAGCTCGATTCCCTCGCGGGCGATGTACTGCCAGACGTCGAGCTCGGTCCAATTGCTGAGAGGGAACACGCGGACGTGCTCGCCCGGCGCGTGGCGGCCGTTGTAGAGCTGCCACAGCTCGGGGCGCTGGCGGCGCGGGTCCCACTGCGAGAACTCGTCCCGCAGCGAGAACACCCGCTCCTTGGCGCGGGCCTTCTCCTCGTCGCGGCGCCCGCCGCCGAACACCGCGTCGAACCGGTGCTCCTGTATCGCCTCGGTCAGCGGCACCGTCTGGAGCGGGTTGCGCGTCCCGTCGGGGCGTTCGCGCAGCTTGCCCGCGTCGATGTACTCCTGCACGGACGCCACGTGCAGCCGAAGGCCGGACCGCAGGACCGCGCGGTCTCGGTAGTCGAGCACCTCGGGGAAGTTGTGTCCGGTGTCGACGTGCAGCAGGCAGAACGGCACCGCGGCGGGGGCGAACGCCTTACGCGCCAGATGCAGCATGACGATGGAGTCCTTGCCGCCGGAGAAGAGGATCACCGGCCGCTCGAACTCCCCCGCCACCTCACGGAAGATGTGCACCGCCTCGGACTCCAGGTCGTCGAGGTGGGTCAGCGGTGCGGGAGGTGCGATCGTCGTCAGAGACGTCATCTCGCTCGTCAGGGTCGTCATCACACCAGCCCCCTGTCCGCCAGCAATGCCCAGACCGCGTCCGCCGACTCCCGTTCGCTCCTGCGGTGGGTGTCAAGGCGCAGTTCGGGGCGCTCGGGGATCTCGTACGGGTCGTCGACGCCGGTCAGTCCTGTCAGCTCGCCGGACGCCTGCCGGGCGTAGAGGCCCTTGACGTCGCGGGCGCCGCACACCTCGACCGGGGTGGCGACGTGCACCTCCAGATACGCGGCGTCGCGGGCGGCGTGGCGGGCCCGGACGGCGGCGCGGCTGTCGGCGTACGGCGCGATCACCGGAACCAGCGCGATCACACCGTTGGCGGCGAGCACCTCGGCCACCAGGCCGATCCTTCGTACGTTGGTGTCCCGGTCGGCGCGCGAGAAGCCGAGCTCGGCCGAGAGGAAGCGGCGGATCTCGTCGCCGTCAAGGACCTCGACGCGGCGGCCCGCGGCGCGCAGCCGATCGGCGAGGAGTCCCGCGATGGTGCTCTTCCCCGCGCTCGGCAGGCCGGTCAGCCAGACCGTGGCACCGCAGGTGCAGTGGCAGGGAGTGGGAACTGTGGGTGGAGGCAGGGGGGCGAGCGCGGTGTCGGGCCCGGCCGTGGTCGTCGTCGTCACTGTGGTGGTCACTCTCCTGGTGGGTTCGGCCCGGTTCTCAGGCCGTCGCCTCGGTGGGGACGGGGGTGGCAGCGGGGGCCTGACGGGTGCCGCGGTAGCGGCTGCGGTCGGCCCTGCGGACGGGGGCGCGGACGGTGACCTGCCGAGTTGCCTCCTCGTCGATGTGAGCGGCGAGCGCCGCGACCGTCGGGTGCTGGAAGAAGGCGCCGAGGCGTACCTCGGTGCCGCACGCGTCGGCGAGCCGGGCGGTGACCCGGGTGGCGAGCAGCGAATGGCCGCCCAGTTCGAAGAAGTTGTCCAGGGCGCCGACCCGGCTCACCCCGAGGACGTCCGACCAGACCGTGACGACGGCCCGCTCGGTGGGGGTGCGCGGCGCGACGTACACGGCGGTGGTGGCATCGCGTCCGGCGCTCGGCTCGGGCAGCGCCTTGCGGTCGAGCTTGCCGTTGGCGCTCAGCGGCCAGGCGTCGAGGACCAGGAAGTGCCGCGGGACCATCGACTCGGGGAGCCTGTCCTGGAGGTGGGCGCGCAGCTCCGGTACGAGCGAGCTGCGCCAGGCGGCCTCCATCGGGTTGTTGGAGTAGGCGGCCCAGCCCCGGTCGGGGGCCCGCAGCGGCAGGTCGCGTACGGGACGCAGGGCGCGCCGTGCCGAGCGGGTGAGCAGGACGTCGAGGTGGCCGGGGCGTTCTGGATGCAGTGCCGGGACCACCTCGTACCCGAAGTCGGCTACCGCGACCGCCAGTTCGGCCGGGTCGAGCGCGGTGCCGCCCCGGGCGGCTTCGAGGTCGGCGGCGAGCCGCTGATCCGCGACGGCCGGGATCAGTACGCTCTCGGGCCGTTCGGCGTCGAGGCGCGCCGCAAGATCGGCGACGGGCGCGGCGGGCCAGGTGACCGGTGCGTCGGCGGGCGGGGCCGACTGGGCCGCCGTGTGCTCGTCGTGCTCGTCGTGCTCGTCCGCGAGGTGCAGGACCGCGTCATAGCGGTACTTGACCAGCTCGTTGCGGTGGTGGCCGCGCTTGGCGAGCAAGGAGACGCCCTCGATCTCGGGACGGTCACCGGCCAGGGCGGTGAAGAAGTGGGGGTCGATGACGAGTTCGGCGTCCTGCGCGACCCGATCGGCGACGGCCCGCTCGAACTCCTCCCCCTCTTCGCTCTCCTCGCCGTCGGCATCGGTCCGCTGGAGCGAGGCGTGGAAGGTGTCGAGCAGCGCGTGGTTGCGGACGTCTCCCACGATGACCGCGCCGCCGGGCCTGACCACGCGCAACGCCCGCGTCAGCACGTCGGCGAGGTAGTCGGCGTTGGGGAAGTACTGGGCGACCGAGTTGATGAGCACGGTGTCGAAGCTGTTGTCCTCCACCCCGTCGAACTGCTCGGCCGAACCGTGCACGAGCTCCACCTCGCCCGAGCCCGGCGGCAGCAGACGCAGCTTGTCCGCCAGGTCGCGCACGGCGACCTCGGAGACGTCGACGGCACGGTAGTACTCGGTGTGCGGGGCGATGGGGAAGAGCAGCAGACCCGTGCCGCAGCCGATCTCCAGGACCCGGCGGTGCGGCAGCGCGAGCACGCGGTCCACGATCGAGTCGACCCACCCGTGCATCTCGTCCGCGCCGAGCGGCTCCCCGGTGTACGAGCTGATCCAGCCGGAGATGTCGAAGGTCGGGTCGGCCGTCTGCTGCTCGCCGGCCCGGTAGATCTGGTCGAAGACCTCGCTCCACCGGTCGACCTGCGCATCGTGCCCGGCGGCGGCGGGCTTCGCGGACTTGGTGAGGTAGGCGACCAACTGGGGTGTGCCGTCCGCGTCGGGCGCGGTGGTGACGAGGGCCTGGTCGACCGCGTGGTGATCGAGCAGCGCGGCCTCGACCTCGGCGGGTTCGATGCGCTGGCCTCGGATCTTGATCTGGTTGTCGAGGCGGCCGAGGTACTCCACCGCGCCATCGGCCCTGCGGCGCACCAGGTCGCCGGTACGGTAGAGCCGCTCCCCCGCCTCGAAGGGGTCGGGCACGAAGCGGTCTGCCGTCAGGCCCGGACGGCCGTGGTAGCCGCGCGCCAACGGCACGCCGCCGATGCACAGTTCGCCCGCGACGCCGATCGGCTGCATGCGCAGGGCCGCGTCGAGGATGTGGATACGGGCCCCGGTGATCGGGGTGCCGATCGGAACCCGGCCGGTGACCGGAGCGGTGACGTGGTGGGCGGTGACGTCGATGGATGCCTCGGTCGGCCCGTACAGATTGTGCAGCTCGGCGTGCGGGAACAGCGCTTGGAAGCGGGCGGCGACCTCCGGCGTCAGCTCCTCGCCGCTGCACACCACACGCCGTAGCTCCGGCAGCGCGGCGCCCACGGCCCCGGTGGTACCCAGCGCCTCCGCGGTGTCGAGGAACACCTTCAGCATGGACGGCACGAAGTGGGCGGTGGTGATGCCGGCGGCCGCGGTGGCCCGCGCCAGATACTCGGGGTCGCGCTGGCCGCCCGGGTCGGCGAGTACGATCCGGGCGCCGGTCAGCAGCGCCCAGGTCAGCTCCCACACCGATACGTCGAATCCGATCGGCGTCTTGTGCAGCACCCGGTCGGTGGCGTCGAGCCGGTAGCGGTCCTGCATCCACAGCAGCCTGTTGGTGATGGCGTGGTGGGAGTTGGCTGCGCCCTTGGGGCGGCCGGTGGAGCCGGAGGTGAACAGGACGTAGGCCGGGTTGCGCGGGTCGACGGTGACTGCGGGCCGGGTCGTGGGCCGCTGCGCGAGGTCGTCGGCGATGTCCTCGACGCGGACGACGATGTCGGCATCCGTGGCGGCCATACCCGCCAGGACCGCGTCCGCACCCGCCGAGGTCAGCACCAGGGCCGGACGCCCGTCCGCCACCAGCTGACCGATCCGGTCCGCCGGATACGACGGATCGAGCGGCAGATACGCCGCGCCCGCCTTCAGTACGCCCAACAGCACCGGGATCAGATCACGACCGCGCTCCAGGCACACTCCCACCAGTGACTCGGCGCCCACTCCACGCTCCCGCAACCACCACGCGAACCGGTTCGCCCGCTCGTCCAACTCGCCATACGAATACGACCAGTTACCCGCCTCACCCACACCGTCACCGCACACCGCCACCGCGGCCGGATCCACGTCCACCCGGCGCTCGATCAACTCGTGCAACAGCGCAGGGGCGAACGGCGCCGCGCCGAGTCCGCTGAACTCACGTATCCGGGCGTCCTGTTCGCGGCCCATGACGTCGAGCAGGTCGACCGGTGCGTCGGGGTTCTCGACGGCGGCGGACAGCAGGGCGACCACGCCCTCGACGAGACGTTCGGCGGTGGACCGGTCGTACAGCTCCGACGAGAACTCCAGGGCGCCCGCGAGCGACCCTTCGGCGGTGAGCGTCAGTTCCAGCTCCAGGTCGAACTTGGCGGTGCCCGTGTGCTGCGGCACCACCTCGAACGTGACCTCGGGCAGGCGGACTTCGGGGTAGGGCGTGTTGTGAAGCACCAGCATGTGGTTGACGAAGGGGATGCGGCCCGAGCTGTGGCGTTCGGGGCTCAGCTCCTGCACGATCCGCTCGAACGGCAGATCCTGGTGGGCGAAGCCGTCGAGCGCGGTCTGCCGGGCCCGCCGCACCACCTCACGGAACGAGGCACCGCCCCCTACGTCGACGCGCAGGGCGAGGGTGTTCACGAAGAAGCCGACCAACGGTTCGAGTTCGGTACGGGTACGGCCCGCGACGGCCGTGCCGACCACCACGTCACCGCGGCCCGACCAGCGCCCGAGGACCGCCGAGAACGCGCCGAGCAGCCCCATGAACAGGGTCGCCGACTCGTCCTCCACAAGGCGGGTGAGGCCCGCGACCACGGGAGCCGGCACCTCCACGCGTACGGAGTCGCCCGCGAAGGAGTCCACCGCGGGGCGGGGCCGGTCGCCGGGGACCTCCGGGGCCGTCGCGCCGTCGAGCTGTCCGCGCCAGTAGGCGAGCTGACGCTCCAGGCGTTCGCCGGACAGCCAATCGCGCTGCCAGAGGGCGAAGTCGGCGTACTGGACGGGGAGTTCGGGGAGTTCGTCCGGGCGGTTCGCCACCCTGGCCGCGTAGGTCTCGGCGAGTTCGTCGACGAGGACGCCGAGCGACCAGCCGTCCACCACGATGTGGTGCACGCACAGTACGAGCACCCATTCTGTGTCGCCGAGCCTGATCAGGGAGCCGCGCAGCAGGGGGCCTTCGGCCAGATCGAAGCCGCGCTCGTTCTCCTGCCGCACCCGCTCGCGCACCGCGTCCTCACCGGCGTCCGTGTCCTCGCCGCCGTCCGGGACCTCTGTGACGGGCAGCGTCACGGGCGTCGCGGGCCGCACGACCTGGTGGACCGTGCCGTCCTGGTCCGAGCGGAACACGGTGCGCAGCACCTCGTGCCGGGCCACGACATCGCCGAGCGCGCCTTCCAGGGCCGTGACGTCCACGGCGCCGCGCAGCCGGACGAGGCCGGTCATCGAGTAGAGCGGCGATCCTGGCCGCATCCGGTCGAAGAAGTGCAGGCGCTCCTGCGCGTACGAGAGCGGGGCCGGGGCCGCCGGGTCGGGGCGGCGCTCGATGGCGCTTGACCGGCGGGCCACTCCCTGGCCGTCGAGGAGCTGATCGAGGAGTTTCTGCTGTTCGGCGGAGAAGGGCGCGAGGGCCATCGGTGTCGTACCTCCAAAGTGGTGGAGCCGTGGGGTGGTCAGTCCTTGAGCTGCTGCGTGATCTCATCCGCTGCGAGGCCGCTGATCTGGAGGACGAGGCCTGCGATCTGGTCTACGTCGAGCCCCTCGCCCCGGGCGGTCTGGCGCACCACGGCGGCGAGCCTGCGGACGGTGGACACCCCGACGAAGGCGCGCAGCGGGACCTCGACGCGCAGCATCGCGGTGATGCGGGAGACCACCTGCGTGGCGAGCAGGGAGTGTCCGCCGAGGTCGTAGAAGTCGTCCTGCGCGCCGACCCGTTCGGCCTTCAGGACATCGGCCCAGATCCCGGCGAGTACCTCTTCGAGCGCGTCGCGGGGCGGCTCGTAGGCCGTCACGGTGACGAGGCGCTCGCCCGGTGCGGTGGGCAGGGCCTTGAGGTCGACCTTGCCGTTGGCCAGGAGCGGGAAGGCGTCGAGGCGCACCAGGGAGCCGGGCAGCATGGCGGCGGGCAGCCGTTCGGCGAGGAAGCCGCGCAGCTCGGCGGCGTCGAGTGCGCCCGTGCCGGTGAGGTGGGCGACCAGTTGGGCGGCTCCGTCCGCGCCGGGTTCCGTGGTGACCAGGGCCTGGTCGACCGCGGGGTGGTCGAGCAGCGCGGCCTCGACCTCGGCGGGTTCGATGCGCTGACCGCGGATCTTGATCTGGTTGTCGAGGCGGCCGAGGTACTCCACCGTGCCGTCGTGCCGCCAGCGGGCCAGGTCGCCGGTGCGGTAGAGCCGCTCCCCCTCCTCGAAGGGGCTGGGCACGAAGCGGTCTGCCGTCAGGCCGGGGCGGGCGTGGTAGCCGCGCGCCAACGGCACACCGCCGACGCACAGTTCGCCGGGGACGCCGACGGGCTGTTCGTGCAAGGCCGCATCCAGGATGTACACCCGGGAGCCGGGGACCGGGCGGCCGATCGAGACGCGGCCCTCGGGGACGGGGGCGGTGAGGTGGTGGGTGGTCGCGTCGATGGTGGTCTCGCTCGGCCCGTACATGTTGTGCAACTCGGCACCCGGCAGCCTGCGTACGAACTCCGCCGCCAGGTCCGGGGGCAGTTCCTCGCCGCCGCACAGCATGAGCCGAAGCCCCGCGGCGCGGGCGTCGAGCCCGCCGTGGCCGAGCAGCGCGCGCAGCATGGACGGCACGACGTCGGCGCAGGTGATCCGGGCCCGTTCGCACAGGTCGAGCAGATACCCCGGGTCGCGGTGGCCGCCGGGCGCCGCCATCACCACGCGGGCGCCCGTCATCAGCGGGACGAAGCACTCCCACAGGTGCGGGTCGAAGCCGAGCGGCGACTTGTGGAGGACCCGGTCCCCGGCGTGGAAGCGGTACTGGTCGACCATGCCGCGCAGCCGGTTGGTGAGGGCGTGGTGGTGCAGCAGCGTTCCCTTGGGGCGGCCGGTCGAGCCGGAGGTGTAGAGCATGCAGAGCCCGTTCAGGGGGTGCAGGGGGACGGCGGGGCGGGTGGCGGGCTGCTGCGCGAGGTCGTCGGCGATGTCCTCGACGCGGACGACGATGTCGGCATCCGTGGCGGCCATACCCGCCAGGACCGCGTCCGCACCCGCCGATGTCAGCACCAGAGCCGGACGCCCGTCCGCCACCAGCTGACCGATCCGGTCCGCCGGATACGACGGATCGAGCGGCAGATACGCCGCGCCCGCCTTCAGTACCCCCAACAGCACCGGCACCAGATCGTGACCGCGCTCCAGGCACACCCCCACAAGCGACTCGGCACCCACTCCACGCGCCCGCAACCACCACGCGACCCGGTTCGCACGTTCGTCCAACTCGCCATACGAATAGGACCAGTTGTCGCCCGAACCATCACCACACACCGCCACCGCCGCCGGATCCGCATCCACCCGGCGCTCGATCAACTCGTGCAACAACGCGGGCGCGAACGGCTCAATGTCCCGGCCCCCGAAGGTCCGCAGCTGCGCGCGCTCCTGCGTGCCGACCGTGTCGAGGTGGGCCACCGGGGCTTCCGGGTCCTCCACCGCCGCATCCAGGAGCGCGACGACGCCCGCCGCCAGACGCCGGGCGGTGGCGCGGTCGTACAGCTCGGAGGAGAACTCAAGGGCGCCGGTCAGGCCGCCTTCCGGGGTGGGCGCCAATTCGACACTCAAGTCCAACTGGGCCACGGGGCGGGGTAGTTCGACTACTTCGACGTTCAGGTCACCCAGGGTGGGTGGGTTCATGGGGACGTTGCGCAGCGCGAGCATCACCTGGGCGACCGGGGGGTGGCTGCTGCCGCGTTCGACGCCGAGTTCCTGGACGACGCGCTCGAACGGCACCTCCTGGTGGGCGAAGCCGTCGAGCGCGGTCTGCCGGGCCCGCCGCACCACCTCGCGGAACGAGGCGCCGCCCCCCACATCGACGCGCAGGGCGAGGGTGTTCACGAAGAAGCCCACCAACGGCTCGAGTTCGGTACGGGTACGGCCCGCGACCGGGGTGCCCACGACGACGTCCGGCTGTCCCGCCCAGCGCCCGAGGACCGCCGAGAACCCGGCGAGCAGCCCCATGAACAGGGTCGCCGACTCGCTCTCCGCAAGGCGGGTCAGCCGCCCGACCAGGGCCGCGGGCAGCTCCAGCGGCACCGAGTCACCGGCGAAGGACTGCTCGGCGGCGCGCGGCCGGTCGCCCGGCACGTCGAGCACCGGGGCGCCGCCGAGGTGGCCACGCCAGTACGTCAGATGCTCCGCCGGCTGCTCGCCCGAAAGGCGCTCGCGCTGCCAGACGGCGAAGTCCGCGTACTGCACGCTCAGTTCAGGGAGCTGCGGGGCTCGCTGCTCGGCGCAGGCCGCGTAGGTCTCCGCGATTTCACCGACCAGGACGCCGAGCGACCAGCCGTCGACCACGATGTGGTGCACGCACAGCACAAGCACCCACTCGGTCGGGGTGCGGCGCAGCAGCGAGGCCCGCACCAGGGGCCCGGTGGCGAGGTCGAAGGGGTGGACGGTCTCACCGCGCACCCGCTCCCAGAGGGCGTCGTCGCTCACTCCCGGCGCGAGCCCGGTGACCGGCAGCGGTACCTCGTCCGGGGGCCGAACCACCTGCTGGATCAGGCCGTCCGCATCCTCGCGGAACACGGTGCGCAGCACTTCGTGGCGCCGGACGAGCTTACTGAGCGCCCCTTGCAGGGCGGCCGTGTCGACGGCGCCGCCGAGCCGGAGGACGATGGGCAGGACGTACGCCGTGGAGTCGGGCTCCAGCGCGTGGAGGTACCAGAGCCGCTCCTGGCCGGGCGATGCGGGGAAGGTCTGTTCGCCGTCCGCGGTGCGCGCCTGAGCGGGGATCGCCGGGTTCTTCGCGGCCTTGCGGCGGGCCAGTTCGAGCGTGAGCCGCGCCCGCTGCTGCGGGGTGAGCCCGGCCAGGGTGTCGGCGAGTGGGGCTTGGGGGTTCATCTGCTGCTCCTGGGCTCAGGCGCCGGGGGTGACGAGGGCGAGATCGCGGGCGAGACCGTCGAGGACGGGGCCGGGGTGCTCGTGCAGGAAGAAGTGGCCGCCGGGAAAGACGCGGAGGCGGCGGTCGCCCGCGATGTCCCGGGGCGACCAGGGCCATGCGTCGGCCTCGGTGACCAGCGGGTCGTCGGCGCCCAGGTACACGCGCAGCGCGCACGGCAGGGGTTCTTCGCGGCGGGCCCGGTGGCCGGAGAGGATCTCCAGGTCGGCGCGGAGCACCGGCAGGTAGAGGTCCAGGAACTCGGTGTGCTCGCGCAGTTGGTCCGGCAGGCTGCCGGAGTGGTCGAGCAGGGCGAGCAGTTCCCCGTCGGGTGTGTCCGCGCCTTTCGCCCAGCGGTCGGGCGGCGGCGTCGACGGGGCGGGCGATGCGGCGGTGATCACCGCGTGCACCGGGTGGCCGCCCCGGTGGCGCAGCGAACGGGCGAGTTCCAGGCCGATGACCGCGCCCATGCTGTGTCCGAAGATCGCCAGCGGGAGTTCGGGGAGGCCGTCGAGCGCTGTCTCGATGCCGGTGACGACATCGGCCATCCGCGTCAGCGGGCGCTCGCCGACGCGCGTGCCGTGGCCCGGCAGCTCGACGGCGACCACCTCGGTCCCGGCGGGAAGGCGCGCCGCCCACCGGCCGTAGACGTGCGCGGCGCCACCGGCCGGCGGCAGGCACAGCAGACGCCGCCTGGCCGGGCCGCCGGAGTGCCAGGTCCGCAGCCAGGGCGAACCGGCCGCCGCACGGCGCTGGTCGTCCCGCGCCGACGAGGGGATGGATGAACCGCTCATGCCCGTACCGCTCCTCTATTCCTCGAAGTGACCGGCCGCGAGGCTGCGCAGCACGCAGAACTCGTTGCCCTCGGGGTCGGCGAGCACCGTCCAGCTCGCTTCCTTGGCCGTGCCGATGTCGATGGGGCGGGCGCCGAGCGCGATGACGCGCTTCACCTCGGCCGCCTGATCGCTGTCGATGGGACAGACGTCCAGGTGCAGCCGGTTCTTGCGGATCTTCGTGGTGTGGCCGCGGGCGAAGACGATCTGCGGGGCGACCGGGGTGCGGCGCAGTTCGTCGAGCGGGGCGAGTGCGGCGGGGCCGATCTCCACGAGGTCGCCGTCACGGTCCTCGTGCACGGTGTAGTCGAGGACGGCGCACCAGAACGCGGCGAGCCTGCGCGGCTCCAGGCAGTCCACGGCGAGCTGTTCGAAGCGGCTGGTCATACGGCGGCTCCTCGGCGCGCGCCGATGCGGTCGGCACCGATGCGGTCGGCACCGATGCGATGGGCGCGCAGCTCCTCGTAGAAGGGAAGCTGGGCGGCGTGCAGGGCGGCCAGGCGCGGGTTGTTGTGCACGGTGTCCGCGTACGTGCCCGAGCGGGTGTGGATGCCGGTGCTGGCCGCCGCGTCGCGGTGCCACTCCTCGAACACCTGCCATTCGCCGCGCTCGCCCGCCTGCCAGCTGAGCGCGTCGGGCCGGTGCGGCAGTCCGGTGTGCAGGCTGTACGCGGCTGCCGTGCCTGCCGGGTCGGCCACCAGGTCGTCGGCGTCGACGACGGCCGGCACGGTGCCGGTGGCGGCGCGGACGCTCTCGAAGATCTCGTGGCAGAGGCCGAACCCAACCTGGTCGACGGTGAGTTCGGGGTTCCGGGCGAAGTGCGAGGCGATGGCCTCCGCGGGATCGCGGATGATGAAGGTGTGCTGGATCTCGGTGGTGAACCGGGCGTCAGCGAGCAGTTCGGCGTACCGGAAGTCGGTGGTGTCCTTGAAGTAGACCGGGCGGCCGCCGGTCCTGGCGAGTTCGATGATCGCGTCGAGGAGCGCGGTCTCGCTCCGCAGGGCGCGGCCCTCGATCTCGTAACTGCCCTTGCTGGCGAGGACGTTGAACGGCTCGTGCAGGACGGTCAGGTCTCCGCGCTCGATCATCATGCGCTCGAAGGCGGTCGAGCGGCAGCGCGGGGGGCTCCACATGGCGATCACGGCCGGGCCGGTGCGCGCGGTCCTGGGGGTGGTCATGAGGTTCCTTTCGGGGTGCGGGAGAGCACGGGGAGGCTGAACGCCCAGGCCACGGCGAGGACGGCGGCGGCCAGGTAGAAGGGGGCCCGTAGACCGGCGAAGGAGGCGGTGGCGCCGCCCGCGACGGCGCCGAGCGGGGACATGCCGACCGCGACGAGCCGGTAGGAGCTGCCGACCCGGCCGAGCAGGTGGGCGGGGACGAGGACCTGGCGCAGGGAGGTGGTGACGATGGTGATGACGGCGAGCGCCATGCCGACGGTGCTCAGCACGCCGGCGGCGAACAGCGGCTGCGATGTGGCGCCGGCGACGGCGAAGGAGAGCGGGGCGAGCCCGCAGAAAAGGAGCACGGTGCGCTCGCGGCCGAGCCTGCGGGTCAGCGCCGGGGTGACGGTGACGCCGACCACCCCGCCGACCGCGATGACGGCCATGAGCAGGCCGTAGCCGACGCTGTCGACGCCGAGCACGTCGTAGGCGTACAGGACGGCCACCGCGACGACGGCGCTGAGCGCGAAGTTGAAGGCGCCGACCAGCGCGCACACCGTCCGCAGCGCCTTGTGCCGCCACAGCCAGCGGATCCCCTCTCCCGCGTCGGCGAGCAGCGTGGTCTTCGCGGTACGGGCGGGCGGCGGCGGCACGCGTCCGGCGAGGCCCGCGATCAGCAACGCGGAAAGGACGAAGGTGGCCGTGTCGACGGCGTACGGGAAGGACGTACCGGAGACGAGAAGGAGCGCGGCGAGCGGCGGTCCGGCCAGTTCCACGCAGAGCATCGCGCCGCCCTGCAGCAGGCTGTTGGCCTTGTCGAGCAGGGGTTCGGCGACCAGGCGTGGCAGGAGGGCGAGCGCGGCGCTGTCGCGCAGGGTCTCCACCACCCCCATCACCAGGGCGAACGTCATGAGCAGCGCGATGTGACCGTGCCCTGCGAACAGGGCGAGCGTGAACAGGGCGGCGATCCCGCCGCGCGAGACGTCGGACCAGAACATGACGCGCTGCTGGTCGTGCCGGTCCACGAAGGCCCCGGCGAAGGTCCCGGCGAGCACCCAGGGGAGCTGGCCCGCGAAGGTCACGAGGGAGAGGAGCAGCGGGTCGCGGGTGAACAGTGCGGCGGTCAGCGGCAGCGCGGCGAGCCGCAGTCCGTCGCCCCAGGAGGCGACAAAGGTGGTGGTCCACAGCCGCCAGAAGGGTCCGCCGAGGCGGGTGGATGCTGTCACCGCTCCGGTCAGCTCG
The DNA here is from genome assembly GCF_042795295.1 of Streptomyces sp. NPDC056486. Taxonomy (NCBI): domain Bacteria; kingdom Bacillati; phylum Actinomycetota; class Actinomycetes; order Kitasatosporales; family Streptomycetaceae; genus Streptomyces; species Streptomyces sp. NPDC056486. The sequence goes on along the minus strand of NZ_JBHTSF010000079.1, from coordinate 5,831 downwards.
GCTTCCTCGGGCGCGGCTGTCATGATGCCGTCCCTTCTCCACGGTCGTTTCGGCCGCCCAGGCGCACCGGGTGGCGCCTCACGCGGCGGGCCTTGCGGTGGGCACTGGCTCCTGGGTGACCAGGTGTGCGGCGCGGCCGACCATCGCGGCGACCTCGGCCCGTGAGCACACGCCCAGCTTCTTGAAGATGCGGGCGAGGTAGGTCTCGACGGTCTTCGGGCTCAGTTCGAGGGTGTGGGCGATGCGCTGGTTGGTGTGGCCCTGGCTGACCAGGACGGATATCTCCCGCTCCCGCCCGCTCAGTTCGGGCAGCAGCGGCGCGGGCTCCTGAGGGGCTGGCCTGGCCACTCCGTGCAGCAGGTCCAGTTCCTCGCGCAGCCCCGCGGCGAGCGCCAGCATCGGCGTTGCGCCGGTGGCGCGTGCGATGCGCTCGGCCTCATCCGCGCAGGTGAGCGCCTCGGGGAAGTAGCCGAGACGCAGCCGCGCCTGGCCGAGGCCGACGAGCAGCCGGGGCGCCAGGTGCTCCTGCCCGAAGCGGCGGGCCAGTGCGACCGCCCGCTCCAGGTGGGTCTCGGCCGCGCGCGGCAGGCCGAGGAACAGCTCGGTCCCGGCCAGCCACTGGAAGGCTTCCAGGTGGGCGGCGAGCGTCTCGTCGGGGAGCGAGTCGACGAGGGCGGCTGCCTGCTCGGCGTGCTCGCCGGCCACGGACATACGCCCGAACTGCGCCTCGGTGGCGGCGAGGGCGGCGAGCGCGGACGGATCGCGCGGAGCGGCGGCGCCGAGCGCGGTGAGAGCGGCCCGGTCGGCTCCGCTCCACGAGCCGCCCGCCTCCAGGACGAGCGCGGTCATGGCGAGGCGGAGCGCGCAGCAACCGGGCCTGGCGGCGGCGCCCTCGGCGTCGGAGGCGGCAGGTGCGCAGTCGCCCTCGCACCGTGTGAGGGAAGGGAATTCCGCGTGCAGCAGGTGGCGCGCCGCCTCCGGGCGCCCCATCAGGCGGTGGGCCAGTGCCTGCGAGGCGACGGCCTCGGCGCGCTGCGCGGCCGGAACGTCCGCACCGGGGGCGAGGAGGCGTTGCAGGACAGCCGCGCCCTCCTCGAACTCACCGCTGTGCAGCAGCGCCCTGCCGAGCACGCTCTGGGCGCGGGCCCGCAGCGCGACGTCGGCGGTGACTGCGGGCCGCAGGGCGTGCCGGGCCCAGCGCACGGCCGCGTCGGGATCGCGCGGGGCCGCATCTTCAGCGGCGTCCACCAGGGCCCGTACGTCCTCGTCATCGGCCACCTCGACCGCGTGGAGGAGCTGTTGGGCACGGAGTTCGGCCGGGCCCTGGTGGCAGCGCAGGGCGGCAGCGGCCCGGGCGTGGGCGCCGGAGCGCCAGCCGCGGCCCGCCGAGTGATAGGCGACGGCCCGCACGACGGCGTCCCGGAAGCAGTAGTCGGCCCCCTCGCCGACGGGCCGCACCAGGTCCTCGGCGAGCGCCTCGTCGAGCCCGGCGCGCGCGGCGCTCTCGTCGAGTCCCGCGACGGCGGCGGCGATGGCGAAGTCGAAGGCCTCACCCAGCACGGCGGCGGCGCCGACCATGGCCCGCCCCGAAGGCCCGAGCCCCTGGAAGTCACCGAGCGCGGCCGCCGCCACCCGGGCGGGCGGCTCGGCCGGGACCGCGGAGGGAGCCTGGGTGCCGGTCGCGGCGAGCGCGAGCAGCAGCCCGGGATTGCCGCCGCTGCGCCGCAGCAGAGTGCGCCGGGTGCGGTCGTCGGCGCCCGGCGGCACGAGCGCGGTGAGCTCGGGGTCGTCCAGGGCGTACGGGGCCAGTTCGACGCGGTGCGCGAAACCGCGGGCGGCAGCGTCGGCGAGCAGGGTGTGGGTGCGGTGGTCGAGCTGGCGCGGGCGGTGGGCGACCGTGATGAGCACAGGCCCGGCGGGCGGCCGCTCAAGGAGGTAGCCGAGCAGGTCGAGCGAGTCGGCGTCCGCCCGGTGCAGATCGTCGAGCATCAGCAACAGGCCGCCCTCTGAAGCCAGTTCATGGATCAGGCTGCGGATGGCCCGGCACTCGCGGTACAGGTCGCAGGAGGGGTGGTCGTGCGGCACACCCTGGCTCATCGAGGGGAACAGGGCGGCGAGCCGCTCCTGCTCCTCATCGCCGAGCCGGGCGCGCAGCTCCCCGCCCCGCGCGGTCACCAGATCGTCCAGGGCATCGAGGAAAAGCCCGAACGGCGCCGAGTCCTGGAGTCGGCCCGGACGGCCACGGGCGACGGACCAGCCGCTGCTGGCGGCACGGCGGGCGAGTCCGTCCAGGCGGCGGGTTTTGCCGCTCCAGGCGTCCCCGGCGATCTCGAGCCCACGGGCGGATCCACCCTGGGCCAGTAGCTCATCGAGCAGTTGCTGCCAATGGGCCATCACAGCTCGTTCCCCCTCGTTGGTCGGTTGGGCGAGTCGGCGGGAGAGGTCAGGCGGAGGCGGCCGGAGCGTCACCCATGGAACGGCGCAGGCTCAGCGGCCGCATGTCGGTCCAGTTCGCGTCGATCCAGGTCAGGCACTCGTCCTTGGGGCCGGTCACCCCGACGGTCCGCCAGCCCTCCGGGACCTCACGGCCCGTCGGCCACACCGAGTACTGCTCCTCGTCGTTGACGACGACCCAGTAGGTCTCAACGGCAGCATTGATCATTGTTTTTCTCCGGCTTCTGCATTCGACGGGGAAGTTCAATACCGACGTAAAGCTAGCCAGCGAACGAGGTGCCGCCAGAACAGCGGCAGGACTTTGTCAATTCGCCCCTGCGGACCGCCCGGACTATGTCAACTCGGCGAAACACCTTGTCAGATGGGAGCGACAGGGCACCTTGAGCCTCTCGATAATTCCGGTGAAGTACGCGTTCCGAGCCGATCGCCCGAATTGCCGAACATTCCGAGACACGGAGAGACTGGTGCTTCACCATGCCCAATTCCGGGGCTAGTGCCCCCGTTCCCGCGCGCACGAACGCACCGTCGAACGCGAAGGCGCCATCGAAAGCGCGCCGGGCCGCGCTCGTGGTCCTCGCCCTGTTCGCGCTGTTGACCGGTGCGTCCGTGTGGACGCTGCAACCGCCGGACGCGAAGCCGGCCGACGCATCGCCCACCGAGTTCTCCGCCGCGCGCGCCCTGAAGGACGCGAAGGTGATCGGCAAGGAACCGCGCCCGCTCGGCAGCCCCGCGTCGGCCTCGGCCCGCGACCACCTCACCCGGCGCCTCACCGACCTCGGCGGCAAGGTCGAGGCTCAGGCGCAGCCGGTCTCCCGCGACGAGGAGGGCACCGCGCTGGTGGCCACGGTCACCAACATCCATGCCGTCTTCCCCGGCACGGCGGGCGCCGACGCCGGACATCTGCTCCTGATGGCGCACTACGACTCGGTTCCGGCCGGACCCGGAGCGTCCGACAACGGCGCCAACGTGGCCGCCGTCCTCGAAGTGGTGCGGGCCCTGCGGGCGGACGGCGGGGCGGCACGCAACACCGTGGACGTACTGTTCACCGACGGTGAGGAGCCCGGCCTGCTCGGCGCGCACGCCTTCGTGGCGGGCGGCTCGCTCGACCCGGCGAACACGGTCGTCCTCAACCTGGAGGCGCGCGGCACATCCGGTCCGTCGATCATGTTCGAGTCGGGCCCCCGCAACAGCGGCGCGCTGTCCGCGCTGAGCGGCGCGGACCGGCCCATCGCCACGTCCCTCGCCGACGAGGTCTACACGTACCTGCCGAACGACACCGACTTCTCCGAGTTCAAGAAGGAGGGCTTCGGCGGCCTCAACTTCGCCTTCGTGGACGGATCCGCTCGCTACCACACGCCCGGCGACTCGGTCGCGAACCTCTCCGCGGAGAGCATCCAGAGCCAGGGTGACAACACCCTGGCCGCCGCCCGTGACCTGTCGGGACGTGACCTCACGAAGCTGCGCGACGGCGGCGACGACACCTACTTCACGGTGACCGGCCTGCTCGTCCACTACCCGCGCTACCTGGCCCTGCCGCTCGCCCTGCTCGCCGCGGCGGGTTACGCGGGCACGGTCTGGTACGCGGGGCGGCGCGGTATGGCCCGCGGCGGCATCGGCCGTGCCGCGCTGACCTTCCCGCTCGCGCTGCTCGCCGCAGCCGTGGTCGGCTTCGGCGGCTGGCAGCTGCTCTGCGCCATACGGCCCGGATACGCCGACCTCTCGATGGGCGACAGCTACCGCCCCGGGTGGTTCCGCGCCGCGTTCCTGACCCTGACCGCGGCGGCCGTCCTCGGTTGGTACCTGCTGCTGCGCCGCAAGGTGACGGCCCCCCAACTCGCCCTGGGCGGATGGGGCTGGCTCACCGGCCTCGGACTGCTCACCGCCGTCCTGGCCCCGGGCGCCGCCTACCTGTTCACCTGGCCGGTACTCCTCGGCAGCGCGGCCCTGTGCGTCGCGCTGCGCACCACGGAGCCCGGGTCCGGGGACACCTGGCGCACGGTGGCCGTATCGGTGTGCGCCCTCATCGCACTGCCGCTGCTCCTTCCGGTGATCGTGCTGGTCTTCCCGACCCTCGGCCTGTCCCTCGCGGTGGCGCCGCTGGCCGTGATGGCGCTGCTCGCCACGGTGTCCGTACCGCTCCTTGGCCTGTTGCCGCGCCGTACCGCACCGGCCACCACGTGGTTCGCCCTGGCGGCCGGAGTCGCACTCGTCCTCACCGGCGTACGCCTCGACACCTTCGACGCGGACCACCCGCGCCACACCAACCTGGCCTACGCGTGGGACGCCGATCGCGGCACGGGCCACTGGATCAGCTCCGACAACGCCCCGCCGAAGTGGACAAGTGCCCTCGCCGGTTACGAACACGCCGACATCCGGGCCGAGTTCCCCACCTTCCCGACCACGCTCGCGGGCGGGCTCGCCACCCAGGCGCACATCGCGACGGCCGCATCGGGCAGTGGCCCGGCCGCGCCGACCGTCACCGTGAAGTCCGGCAAGGCGGGCAAGGGCGGCGCCCGCACAGTACGTCTGCGCATCAAGCCCGAGCCGGGCACGTCGTACGTGAGCCTGTTCGCCGACACCTCCGCGCACACCGTCGCCGGGGCCGATGTCATCGGCGCCCACGTGAAGGGCGGCACCAACCGGCCCACGTCCGCCGGACCATGGAAGTGGGGCTTCGCCCTCTACAGCATCCCCGCCGACGGCTTCGACATCACGGTGAAGGTCACCGGCAAGGGAGAGATCCCGCTGCGCGTCACCGCGTACTCGCGCGGCCTCCCGCAAGGCGCCGGCTCCCTTCCCAAGGACCTGACGTGGGGCACTTGGGGCGCCAACCTGACCGACGTCACAGCGGTGGGTCTGACCGTACGCGGCTGACTCCGGACCTCTTCTTCGTCGAGCGGCCCCGGGTGGGGAACGGAACACACCCGGGGCCGCTCGACGTGCACCGATGGTTACAAGGCGGCCAGGGCGGCGAGCAGTTCGGCCTCGTCGGTGTCGGAGAGCTGAATCTCCTGGACGGCCTCCGCGAGCGCCTCGACCGTGGGCCGGCCGCTGATCATCCGCTCCAACGGCAGCTCCACCCCGAAGGTGTCCCGCACCCGGGAGACGATCTGCACCGCGAGCAGCGAGTGGCCGCCCAGCGCGTAGAAGTCGTCGCGTACTCCCACCGACGCGGGCGTCCCGAGCACCTCGGTCCAGATCAGCGCAAGCTCCCGCTCCACGTCGTCCCGCGGTTCCACGCGCTCCGCGCCCGCTGCCCCCGGCCCCTCAAAATCCGCTACAGGTGGGGGGAGTTGGGTGGTGTTGGTCTTGCCGTTGGGGTGTTGGGGGAGGGTGGTGAGGTGGGTGAGGTAGGTGGGGATCATGGCTGGGGGGAG
>NZ_JBHTSF010000078.1:377-42180 GCF_042795295.1 Streptomyces sp. NPDC056486 | reverse complement strand
CATTGGTCCATCCGTGCCTGCTGCTGCCTACTTCTTGCGGCCGCGCTTCTCGCGCACCCGCACCGAGATGTGGATCGGCGTGCCCTCGAAGCCGAACTCCTCACGGAGCCTGCGCTCCACGAAGCGCCGGTAGCCGTGCTCGATGAAGCCGGAGGAGAAGAGCACGAACCGCGGCGGCTTCGTGCCCGCCTGCGTACCGAAGAGGATGCGGGGCTGCTTGCCGCCACGGATCGGGTGCGGGTGCGAGGCCACGAGTTCGCCGAGGAAGGCGTTGAGCCGCCCCGTCGGAACGCGCGTCTCCCAGCCCGCGAGGGCCGTCTCGATCGCCGGGACGAGCTTCTCCATGTGGCGGCCGGTCTCGGCGGAGACGTTGACCCGCGGCGCCCACGCGACCTGGAGGAGCTCGGTGTCGATCTCCCGCTCCAGGTAGTAGCGGCGCTCCTCGTCGAGGGTGTCCCACTTGTTGAACGCGACGACGATGGCGCGGCCCGCCTCGACGGCCATCGTGACGATGCGCTGGTCCTGGACGCTGATCGACTCGCTCGAGTCGATCAGGATGACCGCGACCTCGGCCTTCTCGACGGCGGACGCGGTGCGCAGCGAGGCGTAGTAGTCGGCGCCCTGCTGGAGGTGGACGCGCTTGCGGATGCCTGCGGTGTCCACGAACTTCCAGACGATGCCGCCCAGCTCGATGAGTTCGTCGACCGGGTCACGGGTGGTGCCCGCGACCTCGTTGACGACCACGCGGTCCTCGTTGGCGATCTTGTTGAGCAGCGACGACTTGCCGACGTTCGGGCGGCCGATGAGCGCGATGCGGCGCGGGCCGCCGATGGCGGTGCCGAAGGTCTGGGCGGGCGCGTCGGGCAGGGCGTCGATGACGGCGTCCAGCATGTCGCCGGTGCCGCGGCCGTGCAGCGCGGAGACGGGGTGCGGCTCGCCGAGGCCGAGGGCCCACAGGGCGGTGGCGTCGGCCTCGCCGGACTGGCCGTCGACCTTGTTGGCACACAGGACGACGGGCTTGCCCGACTTGCGGAGCAGCCGTACGACGGCCTCGTCCGTGTCGGTGGCGCCGACCGTGGCGTCCACGACGAAGACGACCGCGTCGGCCGCCTCGATCGCGTACTCGGCCTGGGCGGCGACGGACGCGTCGATGCCGAGGACGTCCTGCTCCCAGCCGCCGGTGTCGACGAGCTTGAAGCGGCGGCCCGCCCACTCGGCCTCGTACGTCACGCGGTCGCGGGTCACGCCGGGGCGGTCCTCGACGACGGCTTCGCGGCGGCCGATGATGCGGTTGACGAGGGTCGACTTGCCGACGTTGGGGCGTCCGATGACGGCGAGGGCGGGCAGCGGGCCGTGGCCCGCCTCGCCGATCGCGCCCTCGACGTCCTCGGCGTCGAAGCCTTCCTCCGCGGCGAGCTCCATGAACTCCGCGTACTCGGCATCGCCAAGCGCCCCGTGCTCGTGTTCAGCCGAGCCTTCGGGCTGGATCTGGTCGTTCATGAAGTCCGTACCTCTGTCGTATTCGTGATCGGTGGACCGCCTCGCGACGGGCCACTACTGAAAGTCTCGCTCAGCGCCCGGTCAGGCGCCTGGCATGGTCCAGGTGAGCGGTGAGCCGCTCCTGGATGCGCACGGTCGCCTCGTCGAGCGCCTTGCGCGTACGCCGTCCGCTGTCGTCGCCCGCTTCGAACGGGTCACCGAAGACGACGTCGACCCTGCTGCGCAGCGGAGGCAGCCGCTTTATCAACCGTCCGCTCTTCTCCGTGCTTCCCAGGACCGCGACGGGCACGATCGGCGCTCCGCTGCGTACGGCGAAGTAGGCGAGGCCTGAGCGCAGTGAGGCGAAGTTGCCCTCGCCCCGGGTGCCCTCGGGGAAGATCCCGAGGACGCCGCCGTCGTCGAGGACGCCGAGCGCCCGGGTGATCGCCGTGCGGTCGGCGATCTCACGGTCGACCTTCACCTGCCCGATGCCGTGCAGGAAGCGGTCCAGGGGTCCGACGAACGCTTCCTTCTTGATGAGGAAGTGCGTCGGCCTGGGCGCCGTGCCCATCACCATCGGGCCGTCGACGTTGTGCGAGTGGTTCACGGCCAGGATCACCGGACCGGTCGGAGGGACCCTCCAGGCGCCGAGGACGCGGGGCTTCCACAGGCCGTACATGAGGCCGACGCCAATGCGGCGGCCGACCTCCGCACCCCGTTCCGATGGCGCCGCCGTCACTTCGCTGCCCGCTTCTCCTCGACGAGGGTGACGACGCACTCGATGACCTGCTGCAGCGTGAGCTCGGTGGTGTCCACCTCGACGGCGTCGTCGGCCTTGGCCAGCGGCGACGTCTTGCGGCTCGAGTCGGCGGTGTCCCGCTGGATGAGCGCCTCACGCGTGGCGGCGACGTCAGCACCCTTGAGCTCACCGCTGCGGCGGGCGGCGCGGGCCTCGGGCGAAGCCGTGAGGAAGATCTTCAGGTCGGCGTCGGGCAGGACGGTCGTACCGATGTCACGCCCCTCGACGACGATGCCCTTCTCGGTGGAGGCGGCGATGGTGCGCTGCAGGTCCGTGATGCGGGAGCGCACCTCGGGTACGGCGCTGACGGCGCTGACCTTGGAGGTGACCTCGGTGGTGCGGATCGGCCCGGCGACGTCCGTGCCGTCGACCGTGATGGTCGGGGCCAGCGGGTCGGTGCCGGAGACGATCTCGGGCTTGCCCGCGACCGCGGCGATGGCGGTGGGGTCCGTCAGGTCGATGCTGTTGTGCACCATCCACCAGGTGATCGCACGGTACTGGGCACCGGTGTCAAGGTAGCTGAGGCCCAGCTGGGCGGCGACGGCCTTCGAGGTGCTCGACTTGCCCGTGCCGGAGGGCCCGTCGATGGCGACGATCACTGCTGCGGGCGCCGAACCGGCGGTTTCCACGGTTTCCACGGGGTGCGGACACCTTTCTCAGGACGCGGGGCGGGGTAGCGGGGCGCAGACACGCCCCGCACAAGGTTACTGGCTCCCGCGAGCACCTCTTACTGCCGGATGCCCCAGCCCTTTACTGCCGGATCGCCCAGCCACGCTCGCGCAGCGCCGCGGTGAGCACCGGGACCGCCTTCGGCTCCACCATCAGCTGCATGAGGCCCGCCTGCTGTCCCGTCGCGTGCTCGATGCGTACGTCCTCGATGTTCACCCCGGCCCGGTCCGCGTCGGCGAAGATCCTGGCCAGCTGTCCCGCCTTGTCGTCGATGAGCACCGCCACGACCTCGTACGTGGTCGGCGCGGTCCCGTGCTTCCCGGGCACCCTGACCTGACCCGCGTTACCCCGCCGCAGCATGCTCTCGACCGAAGCGGCGCCCTCGCGGCGCTTCTCGTCGTCCGCCGACTGCAGCGCGCGCAGCGCCGTCACCGTCTCGTCGAGGTCGGTGGCGACCGCGGAGAGCAGATCGGCGACGGGACCGGGGTTGGCCGACAGGATGTCGATCCACATCCCCGGGTCGGACGCCGCGATGCGCGTGACGTCACGGATGCCCTGCCCGCACAGGCGCACCGCCGTCTCCTCTGCGTGCTCGAGGCGTGCGGCGACCATGCTGGAGACCAGGTGCGGCATGTGCGAGACGAGCGCGACCGCGCGGTCGTGCGCGTCGGCGTCCATGACGACCGGCACTCCGCGGCAGAGGGCGACGAGCTCCAGGGCGAGGTTGAGGACCTCGGTGTCGGTGTCGCGGGTGGGCGTGAGGACCCATGGCCGCCCCTCGAAGAGGTCGGCGGTGCCGGCGAGGGGGCCGCTGCGCTCGCGCCCCGACATGGGGTGCGTACCGATGTACGGGGTGAGGTCGATGCCGAGCGCCTCGAGCTCCCGGCGCGGGCCGCCCTTGACACTCGCCACGTCGAGGTAGCCGCGGGCCACATCGCGCCGCATGACGTCGGCAAGGGTCGCCGCGACATGCGCGGGCGGCACGGCCACGACGCACAGGTCGACCCGCCCCTCGGGCGCTTCGTCGGTGCCTGCGCCGAGCGCGGCCGCCGTACGGGCCTGCCCGGTGTCGTGGTCGGCCAGGTGCACGGTCACGCCGCGCGAGGCGAGGGCCAGGGCGGCGGAGGTGCCGATCAGGCCGGTGCCGATGACAAGGGCGGTTCTCACTGGGCGATGTCCTTGCGCAGGGTGGCCGCGGCGCCGAGGTAGACATGCGTGATCTCGGCGCGGGGCTTGTCGGACTCCACGTGCGCGAGGACGCGGACGACCCGCGGCATGGCGCCCTCGATCTGCAGTTCCTGCGCGCAGATCAGCGGAACGTCCACGATGCCGAGCCTGCGTGCCGCCGCCGCGGGGAAGTCGCTGTGCAGATCGGGCGTCGCGGTGAACCAGATGCTGATCAGGTCCTCATCCGCGAGGCCGTTCCGCTCGACGATGGCGGTGAGCAGCTCGCCGACCTGCTCGTCCATGTGGTCGGCCGCGTCCCGCTCCAGCTGGACGGCGCCCCGGACCGCTCGTACCGCCACAGTGCTGCTCCTCGCTCACGTACGTATGACTGATGTACCGACAAGGGTAGTCAGGGCCCGGGGGACGAGTGCGCGGCGCCCGCCTGCCGAGACGGACATCATGTCCATCAGGCCGCCCAGCGGATTGCCGCAGCCGGAGCCACCCAGGCCGCCGAGAAGGCTTCCCAGATCGTTACCCGCCATGGGCACGGACCTCAGACCATGTCAATGTCGCCCGAATCGCCCCCTGTCGCCACTTGGACCGATTGGTGGGTGTTCAACTATGGACGCCGGGGCGCCGTTCCGCTTGCATGGAGGGGCCGTCACGGCCCAAGCCTCGGGGGAGGCCGCATGAAGCGCTCGGGACCGCTGTACACGCTTCTGGGGGGACTGCTGCTCGCCCTGTTCATGCTGTCGCTCAACGCGACGACAGGGGAGGGCAATACGTCGTACGGGAATGACTCGCCCGGCGCCGCGTCGCCGGCGCCCACCTCCGCGAAGCCCACCAAGAGCACGCCCGCACCCACCGAGAGCCCGTCCAAGAGCCCGTCCAAGAAGCCGACAGGGAAGTCCGAGTACGCGGGCCGCACGGCCGACGACGCCGCCGCGGTCTCCATCTCGATCCGTGACGACAAGGCCATCGCGTACTACTGCAACGGCCGTGACGCCGAGTCCTGGCTGAAGGGCAACGTCGAGGACGACGGTTCCATGCGGCTGACCGGCAAGCACGGCGCGAAGCTGGACGGCACCCTCGCCGACAACGCGGTCCGCGGCAAGGTCGAGATCGACAAACAGCCACGGGACTTCACCGCCGCCAGGGCGAAGAAGCCGTCCGGCCTCTACCGCGCGACCACCGAGGTGCGCGGAGCCGAGATCGACGGCGGCTGGATCGTCCTGCCCGACGGGCGGCAGGTCGGCATCCTCAAGCAGGACGGCAAGCCGCAGAAGGCCCCGCGCCTCGACCCGGAGACCGGCGCCGTCACGTTCGACGGCGGCGAACTCACCGCAAGCCCCGTCGTGCCCTGACCTCGCTCCGCCCCGACCAGGGAGCCGCCATGAGCGTCGATCCGAACGCCGCAACGCAGGGCGGCTTCGGCCCGCCCCCCGCGACGGGCGACCACCGCCGCCCGAACGCCGCCCGCTATCTCGTCCCCGCCCTGGTCGCCGCGGCGGTCGCGGTCGGCCTCGGGGTGTACGGCAAGGCGCACGACCCCGAGGGCACGGCCTTCAACCTCGCCGGGTTCAGCAGCACGAGCGCGGTCAAGGCCTGGCTGGGCACGACGGCGTTCGCCTTCGCCCTTGTCCAGGTCGTCTCGGCGCTCATGGTGTACGGGCGCCTTCCGGGGCCGTCCTGGTCATCGGCGCTGCACCGCTGGTCGGGCCGGATCGCGTTCCTGGTGGCGGTCCCCGTGGCGGTCCACTGCCTCTACGCCCTCGGCTACCAGACGTACTCGACCCGGGTGATGTGGCACTCGCTGCTCGGCTGTTTCTTCTTCGGGGCGTTCAGCGCCAAGATGCTGCTGCTCCGCTCTGAGAAACTGCCCGGCTGGCTGCTTCCGGTGATCGGCGGCCTGGTCTTCGTGGTCCTCACGGTGGTCTGGTGGACGTCGGCACTGTGGTTCTTCCGTACGTTCGGAGTGACGACATGAGCGGCGCACAACCCTCACGGCGCACGGTCATCGCCGCGGGCGGAGTGGTCGCGCTGACCGCCGGATGCAGTAAGTACGGGGACGAGGGCGCGGAGCCGGAGCAGCCGAAGTCGCAGCCGCCGACAGCGGCGTCGCCGTCGAAATCCGGCGGGAAGAACGGGAAGAAGCAACCGCCGCCCAAAGGCGAGGAGTTGGCGAAGACGTCCGACATCCCGGTCGGCGGCGGCAAGATCTTCAAGGACAAGAAGGTCGTCGTGACCCAGCCGGAGAAGGGCGACTTCAAGGCCTTCTCCGCCGTCTGCACCCACGCGGGCTGCACGGTGAGCGAGGTGACGGACGGCACGATCAACTGCCCCTGCCACGGCAGTAAGTACCGCGTGACGGACGCCTCGGTGGCGGGCGGCCCCGCGCCGCGCCCGCTCCCCCCGGAGAACATCACGGTCACCGGAAATTCGATCACCCTCGGCTAGCCCGTGGCCGTACGCTCCCCCCATGCACAGCCCCAAGGACCCGGACCCTGGCCTGGATCTCGTGCGCGAGCACACCGTCTACGCCTGCGTGATGGGCTCGCGCGCCTTCGGCCTGGCCACGGACGGCAGCGACACCGACCGCAGAGGCGTCTTCCTGGCCCCCACACCGCTCTTCTGGCGCTTCGAGAAGCCGCCCACGCACGTGGAAGGGCCGGCGGAGGAACAGTTCAGCTGGGAGTTGGAGCGCTTCTGCGAGCTGGCCCTCGCCGCCAACCCGAACATCCTGGAGTGCCTGCACTCGCCCCTCGTGGAGCACGTCACGGACACCGGCCGCGAGCTCCTCGCCCTGCGGGAGGCGTTCCTCTCCCGCAAGGCCCACATCACGTTCGCCGGTTACGCCCGCGGCCAGCACAAGAAGCTTCAGGACGACGTACGCCTGCACGGCGCACCCCGCTGGAAGCACGCGATGCACCTCCTGCGCCTCCTGACCAGCTGCCGCGACCTGCTGCGCACCGGCGGCCTGACGATCGACGTCGGCGACCAGCGCGGGCCGCTGCTCGCGGTCAAGCGCGGTGAAGTGCCCTGGCCGCGGATCGAGTCCTGGATGCGGCGCCTCGCGGAGGAGGCGGACGCGGCGGCCACGCGCAGCCCGCTTCCGGCCGAGCCGGACCGGGAGCGGGTGGCGGACTTCCTGTTCCGCGCGCGACGGGCGTCGGCCTTGGCTCAGGAATCCCAGAGCGCCCCGAGCTGAAGCAGCTCCTCCCGGTACTCGATGCGCTCGGCCCACTCGGCGGGCCAGGCGTCCGCACCCAGGTAGGCACCCGCGAACGCGCCGGCCAGGCAGGCGATCGAGTCGGAGTCGCCCGAGGTACAGGCTGCTCGGCGCAGGGCGGTCACGGGCTCGTCGGGGAACATCAGGAAGCACAGCAGGCCGGTGGCGAACGCCTCTTCGGCGATCCAGCCCGCGCCGGTCGCCAGACAGGGGTCCGTCTCCGGGTTGGCGTCGAGCACTGCTGCCGCCAGGCGCTCCAGGATCGCGAGGCAGTCGTCCCAGCCGCGCGCGATGAAGTGTTCGGGGGACGGGTCCTGGGAGCGGGTCCACAGATCGCCGAGCCAGTCGTGGCGGTAGTTGGTGCGGTTCTCGATGGCGTACGAGCGGAGCAGACCGACCAGGCCCATCGGTTCGGCGCCATCGGCGAGCAGCTTGACCGCGTACGCGGTGAGGTCGCTGGCCGCGAGCGCGGTGGGGTGGCCGTGGGTGAGCGCGGACTGTATCTGCGCGGCACCGGACCGCATCTCCTCCTTCAGCCACGGAATGAGCCCGAGCGGCGCCACCCGCATGTTCGCCCCGCACCCCTTGGAGTGCAGCTGGCTGGCGTCGCGCCAGGGGCGTTCGGGGTCGGCCAGGAGGTCACAGGCCTGCAGGCAGGTGTTGCCGGGGGCCCGGTTGTTCTCCGGGTCGTGGTACCAGGCGACGTACTCCCTGCGTGTCAGGAACGCGAAGCGCTCGGGTCCGCAGAGCCCCCGTGCCGACGCGGCCTTCAGCGCACGGCCCAGCGCGAGCGTCATCTGCGTGTCGTCCGTGACGATCGCGGGCCTCGGCAGCTCCATCTCCCGCCAGGGCCCGCACTTGGCGAGGATCGACGGCACGTCGTTGAACTCGGTCGGGAAGCCGAGCGCGTCGCCGAGGGCGAGGCCGATCAGGGATCCGGTGGCGGCACGCTTCATGAGGGCTGTCCTTCCGAGGGGAGCGTCGAGACGGGTGCGGGGCGCAGCAGGGGCGGGTGCAGGGCGGTGGCCGGGCCCGCCCGGTAGAGGGCCGCCGGTTTGCCCCGGCCGCCCGTCAGGCGCGCGGCCCCGGGGATCACCTCGACGAAGCCGGACGTGCCGAGCACCTTGCGCCGGAAGTTGGCCGGGTCGAGCTCGGCGGCCCACACCGTCTCGTAGACCTGCCGCAGCTCGCCGAGCGTGAACTCGGGCGGGCAGAAGGCCGTGGCCAGGCCGGTGTACTCGAATTTGGCGCAGACGCGGTCGTGGGCGTCGGCGAGGATCCGGTCGTGGTCGAAGGCGAGCGGCCCCTGGGTGCCGTACGGCAGCCACTCCGCGCGGGCGGCGTCGCTGCCGGCCCGTACCGTCGGCGGATCGGGGACGAGCGCGGCGAAGGCGACCGAGACGACGCGCATCCGCGGGTCGCGGTCCGGCTCGCTGTAGGTGCGCAGCTGCTCCAGGTGGAGCCCGGCGCTGTCCGTGAGGCCGGTCTCCTCGGCGAGCTCGCGGCCCGCGGCGGTCTCGGCCGACTCCTGCGGCAGTACGAATCCGCCGGGCAGCGCCCAGCGTCCCGCGTACGGCTCCTGGCCGCGTTCGACGAGCAGCACGTGCAGGCGGCCCGCGCGGACGGTGAACACGGCGAGGTCGACGGTGACGGCGAACGGCTCGAAGGCGTACTTGTCGTAGCCCTGCATGCCCCCCCTTAATGGTCAGTGCGACTCTAAAGGGAGCGGGGTCCGGACCGCAACACGCACAGCAAAAGGCGGCCGGCCCCCGCATGCGCAGGGACCGGCCGCCTTCACTGACCTCGGTTCGGACTCGCCCGGAAGACCTAGAGGTCGACTTCCTGCATCAGCATGCCGACCTCGGTGTTGGACAGCCTGCGCAGCCACCCCGACTTCTGGTCGCCGAGCGCGATCGGCCCGAAGGACGTCCGCACCAGCCTGTCGACCGGGAAACCGGCCTCCGCGAGCATGCGGCGCACGATGTGCTTGCGACCCTCGTGCAGGGTCACCTCGACCAGGTAGTTCTTGCCGGTCTGCTCGACGACACGGAAGTGGTCCGCGCGGGCGTACCCGTCCTCGAGCTGGATCCCGTCCTTGAGCTGCTTGCCCAGGTCACGCGGGATCGGGCCGACGATGTGCGCGAGGTAGACCTTCTTCACGCCGTACTTCGGGTGCGTGAGGCGGTGCGCAAGCTCACCGTGGTTGGTGAGCAGGATGACGCCCTCGGTCTCGGTGTCGAGCCGCCCGACGTGGAACAGCCGCGCCTCGCGGTTGTTCGTGTAGTCCCCGAGGCACTGCCGCCCCTCGGTGTCCTCCATGGTGGAGACGACACCGGCGGGCTTGTTCAGCGCGAAGAACTGGTACGACTGGGTGGCGACCGTCAGGCCGTCGACCTTGATCTCGTCCCGCTCCGGCTGGACCCGCAGGCCCTGCTCCATCACGATCTCGCCGTTGACCTCGACACGCGCCTGCTCGACGAGCTCCTCGCAGGCACGGCGCGAGCCGTAGCCCGCACGGGCCAGGATCTTCTGCAGCCGCTCGCCCTCCTGCTCGGCGCCCGGGAAGGTCTTGGGCGGGCTGACCTTCGGCTTGCCCGCGTAGCGCTCGCGGTTGCGCTCTTCCTGCCGCGCGTCGTACTCACGGGACGTCGCGGGAGCTCCCGCGCCACGCCGGGTACCCCTGTCGGAGCCCTGAGGGGCCCTGGGGCCGCCCTTGGCGCCGCCGCGGGCTGCCGCGCCACGGCCCTTCTTGGAGGCGTCGCCGCCTACGTCGTAGCGACGCTCCTCGGGACGGGGCTTGCTCTCGCGCTTCGGCGCCTGGTCGTCGCGCGCGCCACCGGCGCCGCGACCCGGCCTGTCGGGGCTGTTACCGGAACCCCGGTAGTCCCGGCCGCCACCGCCGCCGCTGCCGCCGCTGCCACCGCGGCCACCGCCGGTCGGGCGGCCACCGCCGCTCCCGCGACCGCCGCCGCTCGGGCGTCCACCGCTGCTGCCACGGCTGCCGCTGTTGCCACCACGGCTCCCGCCGTTGTTTCCGCTGCTGTTCCTGCCGTTGCTGCTTCGCATCAAATTTCCGTTAGTCGGCTGTGTCCTGGGTGTACTCGTAACCCGGTGCATCGGGTGCGTCCGGATCGAACGACGGTACGCCTTCCAGCGTCTCGGCCTCGATCGCCTCCGCCTCGGGGAGGAAAGGCGCGAGCTCCGGGAGCTCGTCCAGGCCACGCAGGCCCATCCGCTCCAGAAAGTAGTTCGTCGTCCTGTACAGGATCGCACCTGTTTCGGGTTCCGCGCCCGCCTCCTCCACCAGACCCCTCTGGAGAAGCGTCCGCATCACGCCGTCACAGTTCACTCCGCGCACCGCGGAGACCCTTGATCGGCTGACCGGCTGGCGGTACGAGACGACCGCGAGGGTCTCCAGGGCCGCCTGGGTGAGGCGTGCCTGCTGCCCGTCGAGGACGAAGCGCTCGACGGCGGCGGAGTACTCGGGCCGTGTGTAGAACCGCCAGCCGCCCGCCACGAGCCGCAGCTCGAAGCCCCTGCGCTGCACGGTGTACTCGTCGGCGAGCTCCCGCACCGCGTCGGCGACCTGCCGCCGGGGCCGGTCGAGGATCTTGGCGAGGTGCTCCTCGGTGGCCGGTTCGTCGACGACCATGAGCACGGCCTCCAGGGCGGGCCGCAGCTCCAGATCGGCTACGGCGCCCACCAGGTCTCCGGAAGGACCCGCGTCGTTCGTCGGGCTCGTGCTCATGTGACCGTCCCCTCACTCGTCTCACCCGGCGGATCGGGTGCGCGGTCGAACTCGTCGGTCACCGTCGGCTGCCCGTCGCCGTCCCCGCCGGTCCACCGCACCATCAGCTCGCCCAGGGCGTCCTCCTGGTCCAGCTCCACGGCCTTCTCGCGGTACAGCTCAAGGAGCGCCAGGAAGCGGGCGACGACGGTGAGGGTGTCCCCCGCGTCCTCGACGAGCACCTGGAAGCTGACCTCGCCCCGCTCCCGGAGCCTGGCCACGACCACCCCGGCCTGCTCCTGCACGGAGACCAGCGGGGCATGGATGTGGTCGATGTACACCTGGGGCTTGGCCCGGGGCTGCATCGCCTTCACGGCGAGCGCGGCGAACCCCGCGGCGCCGATGCTGATGACGACCTCGGGCAGCAGTTCGGCGTGGTGGGCCTCCAGGCCCACGGTCCGCGGATAGCGCCGCGCCTCGTCGTCGAGCCGCCCGCTGAAGATGTCGGCGATGCGTTTGTACGCGCGATACTGCAGCAGCCGCGCGAAGAGCAGGTCCCGCGCTTCGAGCAGCGCCAGATCCGCCTCGTCCTCGACCTCGGCTGAGGGCAGAAGCCGGGCGGCCTTGAGGTCGAGCAGAGTGGCGGCGACCACGAGGAACTCGGTGGTCTGATCCAGGTCCCAGTCGGGTCCCATGGCGCGGATGTGCGCCATGAACTCATCGGTCACCGTGGACAGCGCCACTTCGGTGACGTCCATCTTGTGCTTCGAGATGAGCTGAAGCAGCAGATCGAAGGGGCCTTCGAAGTTGGCGAGGCGGACCTTGAACCGCCCGTCGTCCGGTTCGGGAGGCGTCTCCGATTCGGGAGGCGTCTCCGGTTCCGGCGGCGCCTCCGACTCGGGGGCCACCTCCGACTCGGGGCCCGTCTCCGACTCGGGCTCCGGTTCGGGGATCGGCTCCGGTTCCGGCGCGGGCTCCACGGGAGCCGCGCCGGGGCCACGCCCCAGCGCACGCCGCCGGGCGGCCGGTGCGGAATCGTCGTTCAGGGGCATCGCCTGGAACGCTACCGCTACCGCCCGCGCAACCGTCGTACGAGAATGCTCGCGTCTCCGCGGGACTCCAGATCCGCGAGAACGACTGCCACCGCCTCACGGACGATACGACCGCGGTCGACCGCGAGCCCGTGCTCGCCCCTCAGGACGAGACGCGCGTGCTCGAGGTCCATCAACTCCTCCGCGGACACGTACACGGTGATCTTCTCGTCGTGCCGCTCACGCCCGCTGGGCCGCCGGTTGGCCGCCCGTGCGCGCCGCCGCGCCTGTGCCGTGGAGGAGGAGTTCGCGGACCGGCCGCCACCGCCCTGTGCGGCACCTTCCTGGCCCTGGCCGGGACTGCGCCCGTCCTTCTCGCCCTCGGCGGTGGCCGACCGGCTGCGGGACTCGCCCGACTCCGCGTCGGCGGCGCCGTGTTCGGCGGCGTCACCGCCGTCTCCCCCCGTGACATTGCCGTGCGCGTCGACGGCAGCGGCCTCGTCGCTCTCACCCGCTGGTGCGGGCACCCGCGTCTCGCCGTTCGTCTGGCGTCGCGGGGACGACGACTGCAGCGCCATCCCCCCGGTCGTACGGAACAGTTCGTCGGCCCCCGGCAGACTCACTCGGCGTGACACCGGGCGAGCACCTCCCTGGCGAGCTGGCGATAAGCGGCCGCGCCGACCGAGTTGGATGCGTACGTCGTGATCGGCTCACCGGCGACCGTGGTCTCCGGGAAGCGGACCGTGCGTCCGATCACTGTGTGGTACACGTGATCGTCGAAGGCCTCGACCACCCGCGCGAGCACCTCACGGCTGTGCACCGTGCGGGAGTCGTACATGGTGGCGAGGATGCCGTCGAGCTCCAGGTCGGGGTTGAGCCGCTCCTGGACCTTCTCGATCGTCTCCGTCAGCAGGGCCACACCGCGCAGCGCGAAGAACTCGCACTCGAGCGGCACTATCACCTTGTGAGCCGCCGTCAGGGCGTTCACGGTGAGCAGGCCGAGCGAGGGCTGACAGTCGATCACGATGTAGTCGTAGTCCTGCATCAGCGGCTTCAACGCCCGCTGCAGCGTGGACTCGCGCGCGACTTCACTCACGAGCTGCACTTCGGCGGCCGACAAGTCGATGTTGCTGGGCAGCAGGTCCATGTTCGGGACCGCCGTCTTCAGCAGCACCTCGTCCGCGGACATGCCCCGCTCCATGAGCAGGTTGTAGACCGTCAGGTCCAGCTCCATCGGGTTCACCCCGAGGCCCACCGAGAGCGCGCCCTGCGGGTCGAAGTCGACGAGCAGGACCCGGCGTCCGTACTCCGCGAGCGCGGCACCCAGGTTGATGGTCGACGTCGTCTTGCCCACGCCGCCCTTCTGGTTGCACATCGCGATGATCTTCGCGGGACCGTGGTCGGTCAACGGGCCCGGGATCGGGAAGTACGGCAGCGGGCGTCCCGTGGGACCGACGCGCTCACGGCGCTGACGGGCCGCGTCCGGGGCCAGCGTGGCCGCGTACTCGGGATCGGGCTCGTACTCGGCGTCTGGGTCGTAGAAGTGCCCCTTGGGCAGTTCCTCGTAGTCGGCGAGTTGGGTGTGGGTGGTGTTCTCGCCACTCCGGTCGCCGGCCATGGCGTTCACGTGATGGCCATCCATGCTCTGGGGTGCAGACGATGCCGACTGGGTCGCTTGCGTCGGCTGCGGTTTCTGGCGGGCTTCGAAGGTGCGGACAGCGACGGAGCCGACAGCCTCGAGTCCCACGGGTCCTTGGCCCCGCTCAGACATTCCTGGTTGACCACCCCCGGGAGCAAATGTCGACTCATTCACAAGTCGTCTTACCTCCTTGGTGACCAGGAAATTTCTCGATAGGTCAGCGTGGCACTATGCCGACGGTTGGCGACTCTATGGCGTGTCACCGGTCCGCAGCAACACAATCCGCCGGACCCGGCCCGATGTGTCGGCAATCGAACGCCCCCATGTCAAGGGCGCACAGCACGTCGTCAGCACAATTCCGGGGTGGGCGAATCGGTTAAAGGGTTACGTTCAAGGCGAGTTGACCATGTCCATGGACATACGCATACGGCCGGACCCCTCTCAAGGTCCGGCCGTTGGCGTGAGATTGACGACTCTCGTTGACGAAAGCGGTCAGGTTCAGCCGAGGAGCGTCTCGAGCTCGACGTGCTCGAGGCCGTGCGACTCGGCGACCTCCTTGTAAACGACCTTGCCGTCATGGGTGTTGAGGCCCAGGGCGAGCGCCCTGTCGCGGCGGAGCGCCTCGGTCCAGCCGCGGTTCGCCAGCTCGACGATGTACGGCATCGTCGCGTTGGTCAGCGCGTAGGTCGAGGTGTTGGGCACCGCGCCGGGCATGTTGGCGACGCAGTAGAACACCGAGTTGTGGACCGGGAAGGTCGGCTCGGCGTGCGTCGTGGGGTGCGAGTCCTCGAAGCAGCCGCCCTGGTCGATCGCTATGTCGACAAGGACACTTCCCGGCTTCATCCGGGACACGAGCTCGTTGGTGACCAGCTTGGGGGCCTTGGCACCCGGGATGAGGACGGCGCCGATGACGAGGTCGGCCTCGATGCAGGCCTTCTCGAGCTCGAAGGCGTTGGAGACGACGGTCTGGATCTTCGTGCCGAAGATCTTGTCCGCCTCCTTGAGCTTGTTGATGTCCTTGTCGAGCAGGGTCACGTGGAAGCCCATGCCGATGGCGATCTGCGCGGCGTTCCAGCCGGAGACACCACCGCCGATGACGACGGCCTTGCCGGCCGCGACACCCGGGACACCGCCGGGAAGGACACCGCGGCCGCCGTTGGCGGCCATCAGGTGGTAGGCGCCGACCTGCGGGGCGAGACGGCCCGCGACCTCGGACATCGGGGCGAGCAGCGGGAGAGCGCGGTTGGCGGTCTCGACGGTCTCGTACGCGATGGCGGTGGTGCCGGACTCCAGGAGCGCGTCGGTGCACTCCTTGGAGGCGGCCAGGTGCAGGTAGGTGAAGAGCGTCTGGTCCTTGCGGAGGCGGTGGTACTCCTCCGCGACCGGCTCCTTGACCTTCAGGAGGAGGTCGGCGGTGGCCCAGACCTCGTCGGCGGTGTCCAGGATCCGGGCGCCCGCGGAGACGTACTCCGCGTCCGTGATCGAGGAGCCGACACCGGCGTTCCGCTCGATGACGACCTGGTGGCCGTGGCGCACCAGCTCGTGCACACCGGCGGGGGTGATGGCCACCCGGAACTCGTTGTTCTTGACCTCGCGGGGGATACCGACCTTCACGTCGATCACGGTCCTCTTGGCTCAGGGATTTTTCGGGCAAATAACTACATACCGATACACAAGAGGGCGCATCGGAGACACCACGGAAGTACGCGGCGGAGCCAGTCTAATGAAGGACTTCTCGCTGTCTAGCCTTTCAATGCATCAATCTTCTGCGGAAGTGCTACGGATTTCGCAGGCGGAAGCTGTCGGTCCATCTTTCGATGCAAGCCCTGTGACCTCCTCGAGCTCCGTTCCGAGCATGCGTCCGGCGGCACTGCGGTGCAGCCGGGCGGCCGCGGGGTCGCCGAGCCGGTCCAGGGTGTCGGCCAGCCTGAGCTGCAGCGCCGCCTGGAGACGTACGTCGTCGGCCCGCCGCGCCCAGTCGACGGCTTCCTGGCAGGTGCGCAGCGACTCCTCGGGCCGGCCCGCGTACTCCTGCACCCGCGCCAGCTCGCTCAACGCCCTTGCCTGGCCCGCCACATCCCCGGTCTTGCGGTGTCCGGTGACGGCCGAGCTCCAGTTGCGAAGCGCCTCGCCGTAGCGGCCCGCGTAGGTGTGCACCGCCGCGATCCGGCCGTAGAGGCGTGCGGCGTCGGTGCGCTCGTCACGCGCCAGCCGATGGGCAAGAGCGCGCCCGAACCAGTCCGATGCCCGCGACCAGTCCCCCAGCTCCTGGTAGGCACCACCTACGGATTCCATCGCGCGGCCGGTCGCGTACGGATCATTTGCCTGCCGTCCGGCATCCAGTGCCAGGCGGTAGCGCACCAGCGCCCCCTGCGTTCGTCCCGTCCTCGCGTCCAGATCCGCGAGGTTCAGGAGGGCCGCCGCCTTCTCGCGGGGCAGCTTGCGGCGCTCGGCCACATCGAGGACCAGCTGGTGGATGCCGTAGAGCTCGGGAGCCGCGTCCTCCGTGCCGCGATGGGCGACCAGGGCCCGCGTCAGGGCCGCCATCAGGCGCCGCGCGAGGGTGTCGAGCTCCCCGTCGGCGACCGCGAGGCGGGCCGCGGCGAGCAGGGCGGGCTGCCGGATGCGCAGCCACTGGGACGCGGCGCCGGGGTTGGGGAAGCGCAGGGCGCGCGGCATGCCGGCGAGCTTCTTGCGGGCCGCCGAGCCGTCCGGCTCCGTGATCGCCCGGCAGGACTGGAGCAGGCGCACGGTCCGCTCCAGCATCCTGGCCCGGGCCAGCTGGATCTCGGCGGCCCTGTCCTGGCTCTCGGTGCATGCGCGGAGCAGCGGCACCAGGCAGCCGGGCAGCTCGTACTGCGGCAGCGGCGACGGCACGGCCCTGACGAGGCCGAGCTTCACGAAGTCGTCCAGGGTCGTGCGGGCGGCGGAGACCGAGCAGCCCGCGAGCGCGGACGCGGTGTGCGGGTCGACGTGGCCCGCGGGGGCCAGGGAGAGGTAGCGCAGTATCCGCGCGGCCGCTCCCGGCAGGGAGGCGTACGAGAGCTGGAACATCCGGGAGAGGGCGCCGGGCGCGGACTCGTCCTCGGGCCTGTCGTGCACCTGCTTGGCCAGGTCGGCGACGGCCGCCTTGGGCCGCCCGGAGAGCCAGCCGCCTGCCAGGACCAGTGCGGCGGGGTGTGCGCCGCACGCCTCGACCAGGCTCTCCGCGGACCGCGGGTCCACGGTGATGCGCACCGGGCCCGCCGCACGGGAGAGCAGTTCGACCGCCGCCGCGGTGTCCAGGCCGCCCAGCGTGCACGGCCGCACGTCCGGGATCCCGGTGAGCGGGCCCTCGGACACGGCGACGGCCAGGCATTCGGGCGCGTCCGGGATCAGCGGGTCGACCTGCTCGGCGTCCACGGCGCCGTCGAGGAGCAGCAGTGCCCTGCGTCCCGAGAGGGCATCGCGGAGCACTTCGGCGAGCTCGTCCTCGTCGGCCCCCGGGGGCGCCGGGACGTCGAGGGCGTCCAGGAGTTCCCTGGCGGTGCGTTCCGTGGGCACGCGCGTGCCGTCGGGTTCGGTGAGGTGGGTGCGGAGCACTCCGTCCGGGTAGTTGTCGGCGAGCCGCCGCGCGAGTTCCTCGGCGAGCGCGGTGCGGCCGGAGCCGGGGCGGCCCGCGATGAGGAGCACGCGTGCGCGTGGCGCCTTGCGGCCCGAGATCGTGTCGAGCCCGGCTCGGTCGATGTCGGCGCGGAGCTCTTTCAACTCTCTGCGCCGGCCGACGAATTGACTTCCGTCCTGACCGCCGTCGGAAGTCTGGTCCGCAGCGGGCCGTGGCACCGCGCCGCCCGCTGCCGATCCGTCCGTGTCGACCGCCTGATCCGTCACGGGCCATGCTCCGTCCGCCTGCGCGCGAACCCGCCGGGACTCCGGTCGGGACGCTTCCAGAGCCTAGTTCAGGCCCTGGTACCTCCCCCGACGAGCGGCGCGCACAAGTCCCCCGATCGGATCAGTAGATCGTCACACCGGAGAGCTCGGATGGCCCGGATGGCCCCCTCAGGCCTCGAAGGGGCGCGCGGGCCAGGGCGCGTCGGCCGGGCGCAGCGAGTCGACGCCGTCACCGGCCAGCACGGCGGTCAGCGAAAGGGCGCCCACGACGAGGCAGTTGTTGTGCAGCTCACCGGCGAGCACACCGCGTACGAGCTCTTGGAGCGGTACGCGCGCCAGCTCCATGTCGGCCTCCTCCTCGGAGACTTCGAAGCGCTCGCCGTCGGCCTCGGAGAGATCGCGGGCGAGGAAGATGCGCACGGCCTCGTCACAGCCGCCGGGGGTGGTGTAGACGTCGGTCAGGACGCGCCAGTCCTCGGCCTTGACGTGCGCCTCTTCGTAGAGCTCGCGCTGGGCGGCGTGCAGGGGGTTCTCGCCGGGGATGTCGAGAAGACCCGCCGGGATCTCCCAGAGCTTGTGGCGCACGGGGTGGCGGTACTGGCTCAGGACCAGGACGCGTCCCGCGTCGTCCAGGGCGAGCACGGCGACCGAGCCGGGGTGCACCTGGTAGTCACGGCGGACCACGGTGCCGTCGGGCATGACCACGTCGTCGGTGCGCACGGAGGTCTTGTTCCCCACGAAGGGCGTCTGCGTGGCTGTGACCTGCCACTCCTCGGCAGTGTCCTTGATTGTCATGTCGCCCTGTCCTCCCACACGTGCAAACAGAAACCGGGGCACGCGCCTCGTAAGGCTCGTACCCCGGCAACCGTATCGCTCTTGCGTTACTTGCTCGTCTTGCGCTCCACGGCGGCCTTCACCAGGCCCGCGAAGAGCGGGTGCGGGCGGGTCGGGCGCGAGCGCAGCTCCGGGTGCGCCTGGGTGGCGACCAGGTAGGGGTGGACCTCGCGCGGGTACTCGACGTACTCGACGAGCTTGCCGTCCGGGGAGGTGCCGGAGAAGAGGATGCCCGCCTTCTTCTCGAGCTCGGCGCGGTAGGAGTTGTTCACCTCGTAGCGGTGACGGTGGCGCTCCTCGACGTACTCCTTGCCGTCGTACACCTCACGGGCGATGGAGCCCTCGGCGAGCTTCGCCGGGTACATGCCCAGGCGCATCGTTCCGCCCATGTCGCCCTCGCCCGCGACGATGTCCAGCTGCTCCGCCATGGTCGAGATGACCGGGTGGGCGGTCGCGGCGTCGAACTCCGTGGAGTTGGCGTCGGGGATGTCCGCGAGGTTGCGGGCCGCCTCGACGACGATGCACTGCAGGCCGAGGCAGATGCCGAGCAGCGGCACCTTGTTCTCGCGGGCGTACTGGATGGCGCTGACCTTGCCGTTGACGCCGCGCTCGCCGAAGCCGCCGGGAATCAGGATCGCGTCGACGTCACCGAGCTGCTTGGCGGCACCCGCCGGGGTCTTGCAGTCGTCGGACGTGACCCACTTGACCTTGACGCGGGCGCGGTTGGCGAAGCCGCCGGCGCGCATGGCCTCGGTCACCGAGAGGTAGGCGTCGGGCAGGTCGATGTACTTGCCGACCAGCGCGACGGTGACCTCGTGGTCCGGGTTGTGCACCCGGTCCAGGAGGTCCTCCCACTGGGTCCAGTTCACGTCGCGGAACGGGAGGTCCAGCTTGCGGACCACGTAGGCGTCCAGGCCCTCGGTGTGCAGGACCTTCGGGATGTCGTAGATCGACGGCGCGTCCTTGCAGGCCACGACCGCGTCCTCGTCGACGTCGCACATCAGCGAGATCTTGCGCTTGATGGCGGTCGGTACGTCGCGGTCGGCGCGCAGCACGATGGCGTCCGGCTGGATACCGATGTTGCGCAGGGCCGCGACCGAGTGCTGGGTCGGCTTGGTCTTCAGCTCACCGGACGGGCCGATGTAGGGAAGCAGCGAGATGTGCACGACGAAGACGTTGTCGCGGCCGACCTCGTGGCGGACCTGACGGACGGTCTCCAGGAAGGGCAGGGACTCGATGTCACCGACCGTGCCGCCGACCTCCGTGATGACCACGTCGACGTCGTCGGTGGCCATGCGGCGGATGCGGTGCTTGATCTCGTTGGTGATGTGCGGGATGACCTGGACGGTGTCGCCGAGGTACTCGCCGCGCCGCTCCTTGGCGATGACCTGCGAGTAGACCTGGCCGGTGGTGACGTTGGCCGTGCCGTCGAGGTCGACGTCCAGGAAGCGCTCGTAGTGGCCGATGTCCAGGTCGGTCTCGGCGCCGTCGTTCGTGACGAACACCTCTCCGTGCTGGAAGGGGTTCATCGTGCCGGGGTCGACGTTGAGGTAGGGGTCGAGCTTCTGCATGGTGACCCTCAGGCCCCTGGCCTTGAGCAGCGCGCCGAGGCTGGAAGCCGTCAGTCCCTTACCGAGGGAGGAGGCGACACCCCCGGTGACGAAGATGTGCTTGGTCGTCGTGGCTTTGGGCTGCATGGCCAAGAGGGGGCTCCCGTGGTCGCGGTCTGGAGGGTGCGTACCGGCGTCCGTCCAAAGGGTCTGGAGGAGGTGCCGTCGCTGCGGTTCGGGGGTTCTATGACCACCGGCTCACGGGCTACCAGGGTATCAGCGACGAAGGGAGGCTGCTTCCGGCCACGCTCGACCACTTACGTCACAACTCCCTCACCAGGTGCTCACCCGTTCGGCGCAGCCTCGTTGTCGGGAGCGGCGCGCAGATGACCGGCGTGCGTCGTATCCTGCTCGGACACTCACTGCCGAGCCGGACCGATCAACGGCAACCACCCCCCGCCCGTTCCTTGGAACAAGAGGCTCGCGCAGTTCGTTTTACAGCGAACCCTTGACCGTAGAGCGAGCGCCCCGAGAGGGCGACGTGGCCGTTTGACTGGAGATGCACGTGGCCGGGCGCATCGAGGATTACGCACTCATCGGAGACATGCAGACCGCTGCCCTGGTCTGCCGGGACGGCACAGTCGACTGGCTGTGCCTGCCCCGCTTCGACTCGCACGCCATCTTCGCCGGATTGCTCGGCACGGAGGAGCACGGATTCTGGCGTCTGGGGCCCGCTCACAGCCCCGACGCGCCACCGCCGACAGCCGCGCGGCGCACCTACCGCGGCGATTCACTGATCCTTGAATCCGAGTGGGACACCCCGCGCGGCACGGTCCGCGTGACCGATTTCATGCCGCCGCGCGACACGGACGCCCCGCAGCTAGTGCGGATCGTCGAAGGCGTCAGCGGCCGGGTGCCGATGCGCTCCGCCCTGCGGATGCGCTTCAGCTACGGCCGTGTGGTGCCCTGGGTGCACAAGGTCGACGGGCGCACGGTGGCCGTCGCCGGACCCGACTCGGTGTGGCTCGACACGTCGGCCGAGACCTTCGGCAAGGACCTCACGACGTACTCGGACTTCACGGTCGCGCCGGGTGAGCGGATCGCGTTCACCATCTCGTGGCAGCCCTCGCACAAGGAGCCGCCCGCGCCCGCCGAGCCCGAGAACGCCCTCGTGGCCACGCAGGACTTCTGGCAGGACTGGGTAGAGCACTGCACGTATCACGGCCCGTACCGCGAGGCCGTGGTCCGCTCGCTGATCACGCTGAAGGCCCTGACGTACGCCCCGACGGGCGGCATCGTCGCGGCGCCCACGACGTCGCTGCCCGAGGACATCGGCGGCTCCCGCAACTGGGACTACCGCTACACCTGGCTGCGCGACGCCGCCATCACGCTCTCCTCGCTCCTGCGCACCGGATACCGCGAGGAGGCCCGCGCCTGGCGCGAGTGGCTCCTGCGCGCGGTGGCGGGCGACCCCGAGAACCTGCAGATCATGTACGGCATCGCGGGCGAGCGCGAGCTCGGCGAGGCGGAGCTGGACTGGCTTCCCGGCTACGAGGGCTCGACCCCGGTCCGGGCCGGCAACGGCGCCGCGCACCAGCTCCAGCTCGATGTGTACGGCGAGGTCACCGAGGCCCTGCACCTGGCGCACATGACGGGCCTCGCCCGCAGCGACTACGCATCGCTGCTCCAGCTGAAGCTGATCCGGTACCTGGAGTCGAACTGGGACCAGCCGGACGAGGGCATCTGGGAGGTGCGCGGCCCTCGCCGCCACTTCGTGCACTCCAAGGTGATGTGCTGGGTCGCCGTCGACCGCACGATCAAGCTCATCGAGTCCGGCGACGCGGACGGCCCCCTGGAGAAGTGGCGCGAGCTGCGCGACGACATCCACCGGGACGTCTGCGAGAAGGGCTACGACAAGGAGCGGAACACGTTCACGCAGTCGTACGGCTCCAAGGAGCTCGACGCCTCGCTGCTTCTCATCCCTCAGATGGGCTTCCTGCCGCCCGACGACAAGCGCGTCATCGGCACGATCGAGGCGATCCAGCGGGAGCTCTCGACACCGGACGGCTTCATCCTGCGCTACCCCACCACCGGCGACGACGCGGGCGTGGACGGTCTTGAGGGTGACGAAGGCGCCTTCCTCGCCTGTTCGTTCTGGATGGCGGACGACCTGGCGATGATCGGCCGCGTCGACGAGGCCCGCAGGCTCTTCGAGAAGCTGCTCGCTCTCCGCAACGACCTGGGACTGCTCGCCGAGGAGTGGGATCCGCGGCTGCAGCGCCAGGTCGGCAACTTCCCGCAGGCGTTCAGCCATGTGCCGCTGATCGACACGGCTCTGCGGTTGACGGCCAGCGGGGCGTACGGCGGTTAGTCGGGCCGCTCGGATCGGAACGGAACGGACGGCGACGGGTTTCCCGTCGCCGTCCGTTTTCATGCCCGTTTCATGCCCGGGTTTCATGCCCGGGGCGACGGGTTGTCGGGATACGGGCGGAACAGATCACTCCCGTAACCGGTCGGAGATGTTCCCGGGGCGTATGCGCAGGTAGCGTCCGCCCCATGGAAAGTCAGGGCACGCAGGGCACTCAGGGCGGGATCACCGTGCAGCGGGCCCTGGAACTTCCGGGTCTTCGCGGCGGACTCCCGGAAGTGGTCGCGGGCGCGGAACGGCTGCAGCGCACGGTGCGGTGGGTGCACGCGGGCGAGGTGCCGAACATCGCCTCGCTCCTCAAGGGCGGCGAGCTGCTCCTGACCACGGGCCTCGGCCTGGGCGCACGCCCCGCCGAACAGCGCGTCTTCGTGCGCAAGCTCGCCGAGCGCGGCATCGCGGCACTCGTCGTCGAGCTGGGCCCGCGCTTCACGCGGCTCCCCGCGGCGATCGTGGAGACGGCGCGCGCGGCAGGCCTTCCGCTGGTGCAGCTGCACCGTGAGGTGCCCTTCGTGACGGTCACGGAGGAAGTCCACACCGAGATCGTCAACGGCCACTACGCGCTGCTCCAGCGGGCCGAGGAGGTCCACCGGCGCTGCACCCAGGCGCTGCTCGGCGGGGGCGGCATTCCCCAGGTCCTGAAGGTCCTCGCGGACTTCAGCGGCAACCCGGTGTTCCTGGAGACGGCGGAGGGGCAGCTTCTGTACGCCGCCGGGGCGGGCACCGAGTGTGCCGATCCCCTCCAGGTGTGGGAGGGACTGCGGGGGCGGACCGTCAACAAGGACGGACCGCCCGCGGGCGCGGTGCTCGTCGACGTGCCGGGCGGTGGGCCCGGGGCCGGCTCGGTGCGCGCCAGGCTCGTGCTGCTCGCCGTGGAGTCCGCGCTGCTTCCGGTGCACCGGATCGCGGCCGAGCGGGCCGCGGGCTCACTCGCGGTGGTCCTGATGCAGGCCCGGCAGGAGGAGGAGCTCGCCGCGCGCGGCCGGGGCGACTTCCTGACCGATCTGGCGGAGGGGCGGATCCTGGCCGACGACGCGCCCGCCCAGGCGCGGGTGCTCGGCTTCAAGCCCGGCGAGAGCCCGCTGCTCCCGGTCGTGATGAGACTCGCGGACGGCCTGCCGCCCGGCGGCGGCTGGGCCGTCCTCGCGCGGGCGGTCGCGGAGGAGCTCGCCGCGGTGGGGGTGCCGGTGCTGCTCGGCGTACGGCCGGTCGAGGGGCGCGTCCCGCTGCTTCTCGGACTCCGTTCGGAATCGGAACGCGCCGCGGTGGCCGACCGGGTCGCCACCGCCCTGCGGGCAGGCGTCGAGCGGGCGGGGATGCAGCGGGCCGGGGCGCTGCCGCCGGTCGTGGTCGTCGGGGTCGCGGGCGGCTGGGCGGCGGCTTCGGCGGGACTCCGGCACGCGGCGGAGACGGCGACGGCCGCGCAGGGCCTCTCCGACCGCCCCTGGTACGACGCGCGGCGCCTGGACATCGACCTGCTCCTCTGGCGCCTGCACAACTACGACGACTCGGCCCTCGCGGCGTTCGTGGACCGCGCGATCGGCCCTTTGCGAACCCACGACCGGCGCTCGAAGCCACCGCTGCTTCCCACCCTGCAGACGTACCTCGCCCATGCCGGGCGCAAGGCGGAGACGGCACGCGAACTGCACCTGAACCGCCAGACGCTCTACAACCGCCTCGCCAGAATCAGTGAACTCCTCGGCACCGACCTGGACGACCCGCAGACGGTGCTCGCGCTGAGCCTGGCCCTGCGGGCGCGGAGGCATGTGGCGTAGAGGAGGCATGTGGCGTAGGGGCCGCGGACCTCGACCACCGGGCTACATGGTGAGCGGCTGCGTCAACTCGTCGTAGACACTGAGCACTTGCGCGACCGTCTCGTCCTCGGTCGGCCACGTCGCCGCCTGGGCCGTCCCCTTGTCCTTGAACCGCTCCCTGAGCGCGGGATCGGCGAGGAGGCGTGCGACGGCGGTGGCAAGGGCCTCGGCGTCGCCGTACGGGACGAGCGTGGCCGCGTCGCCGACCAGTTCGGGGATGCCGCCGACAGCGGTCGCGACGAGCGGCACGCGCGCGTGCAGGGCTTCCTGGGCCAGTACGGAGCGGGACTCCCAGCTGCTGGGCAGGACCACGAGATCGGCCGCGGCGAGCATCTCGGGGACGTCGTCACGCCGCCCGACGAGCCGGACCGGAAGACCCTCGTTCTCGATACGCCGCTGCAGGGCGCCGCGATCGGGCCCTTCACCGGCGATGACGAGGAGCGGCAGGGGGTCGAGGTGACGCCACGCGCGTGCGGCCTCGAGGAGGAGGTCGTAGCCCCGCTGCCGTTCGAGCGTGCCGACCGTGATGATCAACGGCCGGTCGACGGCACCGATTTCGGCACGGGCCTTGTGCCGGGACCCGTCGGTCTCCTCGCCCGTACCGGCCGCCGCGCGCGGCGCGGGGAGCGTGACGGGGGCGAGGCGGGCGTCCCGGGCGCCCCTGCTGCGGGCGCGGTCGACGAGGTCGGACGAGGTGCCGAGGACCACGGCGGCGGCCTTGGCGACGCGCCGCTCCAGGAGGTGCAGGACGTGGGCTCGCGCCCCTTCCGCCTGCGCGCGGGTGTGCCAGGTGACGACGAGGGGAATGCGGCGGCCGGTGAGCGCGAGGGCCGCACGCAGCGCGGCATGCAGCCCGTGCGCGTGCACGAGATCGGCGTCGGCGAAGGCCGTTCGGAGGGAGGCGACGGACGCGGGGTCGCTGCTGCGGGGTACGTGGATATGCCGGGCGCCGGTGCCCGTCAGGTCGTAGGCGGTGGCCGCCTCGGTGGGGGCACAGACCGTGACCCGCACGCCCCGCGCGGCGAGGCCCGCGGCGAGCGACCTGACGTGGGAACTGCTGCCCGCACTGCCACCGCCCAGTACTTGCACGGTGTGCAGCGGGGTCTGACCGTGCGGAGAGTGGCTGCTCACGTGGCTCACGTAGCCGGGGCTCCTGGGTCGGCGTCGGGGGGCTGCGCCAAGGATGCCAGTCCGTACGGACGTTCCGGCACCACCCAAAGGTCTCTTCCGTGTCGGGGCGGGCAACTCCCTGACCCGGATCACCCACACGGGTGAGGACGACGGGGTTTCAGCGCCGCGGATGGCCTGCGGCCCTCAGCATCTTTGCAGCGGGGATATGCCGGAGGGAAGGCTTTCAGGGGCTCGGCGTGGCTCGACGAAGACGCTGGGCCCCGCTTCCCGCGGCCGCGCTGACCCTCTCGCCGTACGCGGCGGCCGCCACCAGACCCGCCGCATGGGCGGCGAGCCCCGCGCGGCCGTTGCCCGCGACGATGGCGGCACCGAGTGCCGCACCCAGGGCGTGCGCTCCCGCGTCGCCGATCATGGCCTGCTCCCCGAAGTCCTCCGGGAGCACGGCCGCGGCGGCCCCCACGGAGGCCGCGGAGAAGACCCCGGCGGTGCCTTTGCGCAGCAGCCCCGGCGCCCCAAGGGCGAGCACCGTCGCGGCGGCCCTTCCCGGGCGTACGTCCACGAGGTTGACGAAGTGGGCGGTGCCCGCGATCACGACGCCCGCGAGGAGCTTGTCCACCGGCCGCTCCTTGAGCAGCGCACCGGCGGCGAGCCCTGCCGCACAGACCCCGAACAACTTCACGGCCCCACTGGTCACTTCACCGCCCCGCAGCGCCCCCAGGTGCGCGCGAAAGCCCCGGCGCGGATCACCCTCACCCGCCACGTCGTCGTACGCCCCGCAGGCCCCGGCAGCAAGCACGGCGAACGCGGCGGCGCCGCGGGCCCTGGCAGGCAGAGCCACGGTTCCGGCCGCCGCACCGAGGGCGGCGGCGGGCCCGGCGTACAACTCCACTGCCCGCCCCGCGTAGTTCTTCCGCTGCCAGCGGTCGGGCCCGCCGGGGGCACGTGAGCGCAAAGCGGTGGTGGCCGCGCGGGTGACGGCGGCTGCGGCGAGGAGAGCGGTGAGGCGTCGGGCGGGCTTGCGGTCGATCATGCGGGCCAGCCTAGGGCTGGGGCACGACCAAGCCTCACCCGTCCCCCCGAGCCGTCGCCAGCAGCTCCTCCGCATGCGCCCGCGCGGTCTCCGAGTCCTCCTGGCCCGCCAGCATCCGGGACAGCTCCCGCACCCGGTCCTCGCCCTCGAGAACCAGCACGCCGGACCGCGTCACCGACCCGTCGTTCGTCTTCTCGACAAGCAACTGCCGGTCGGCGAACGCCGCCACCTGAGGCAGGTGCGTCACGACCACGACCTGCGCCGACTTGGCGAGCCTGGCCAGCCTGCGGCCGATCTCGACCGCGGCCTTGCCGCCGACGCCCGCGTCGACCTCGTCGAAGAGGTACGTCGGAACGGGATCCGTGCCCGCGAAGACGACCTCGACGGCGAGCATCACGCGCGACAGCTCACCGCCGGACGCGCCCTTGGCGATCGGCCGCGGCGGGGCGCCCGGATGGGGGGCGAGGAGGAGTTCCACCTCGTCGACGCCCGCCGGGCCGTACGCGACGAGGCGTCCGTCGACCGGCACACCGTCCGCGCCGTCGGGCACCTCCGTACTGCTGATGTCGATCGTCACGCGCGCGTGCGGCATCGCGAGCGAGGACAGCTCTTCGGTGACGGCGGCCGCGAACCGCGACGCCGCCTCCTGGCGTGCGTCGGTCAACGCCTGGGCGAGCCCCGCGAGTTCCGCCCGGAGCGCGTCCCGCTCGGCGGTCAGCTCGTCGAGACGGTCGTCGTCGCCCTGGAGTTCGGTGAGCCGCGCGGCCCCCTCCTCGGCCCAGGCGAGTACGGAGTCGATGTCGGCGCCGTACTTCCGGGTCAGCTGGGTGAGCGCGGCCCGCCGCTCCTCCACCGCGGCGAGGCGCAGCGGATCGGCGTCGAGGTCGTCGGCGTACCCCGCGAGCTCCCCCGCCACATCGCCGAGGAGAATCCCGATCTCGCCGATCCGCTCGGCAAGGGCGGCCAGGGCGGGGTCGTGGGAACGCACCGCCTCAAGAGCCCGGTGGGCACCTGCCACCAGCGTCGTGGCGTCGACCCCCTCCGGGTCCTCGGGGATGCCCGCGAGCGCGGCGTGCGCGGACGTGGCGGCGGAGGCGAGGGCCTCCGCGTGGCCGAGCCGCTCGGCCTCGGCGGCCAGTTCGGTGTCCTCGCCCGCGCGTGGCTCGACACCCGCGACCTCTTCGAGGCCGAAACGCAGCAGATCGGCCTCCTGGGCCCGCGCGCGTGCCTGCGTGGTGATCTCGTCGACCTCGGTCGTCACGGCCCGCAGCCTGCGGTACGCCGCCGTGTACTTGGCAAGCGGCACGGTGACCGCGTCGCCCGCGTACCGGTCGAGTGCCCCGCGCTGGCGCCCCGGCTTGAGCAGCCCCTGCTGGTCCGTCTGTCCGTGCACCGCCACGAGGTCGTCGGCGAGTTCGGCGAGCAGCCCCACCGGGACCGACCGCCCGCCGAGATGGGCGCGGGATCTCCCCTCCGCCGAGACGGTACGGCTGATCAGCAGCGCCCCGTCGTCGAGCTCGGCCCCCGCTTCCTCTGCCCGCACGGCCGCCGAGGCGCCCGCGGGCATGGTGATCCGCCCCTCCACCACCGCGGCCTTCGCGCCGATCCGCACCAAAGCGGCATCCGCGCGTCCGCCGAGCAACAGGCCAAGGCTGGTGACCACCATCGTTTTGCCCGCACCGGTCTCGCCGGTCACCGCGGTGAACCCCGGCGACAGCTCCACCACCGCGTCGTCGATGACTCCGAGCGACCGTATCCGCATCTCCTCCAACACGGACACGACCTTACGAGGTCATGGGCCAGGTGTGCGACGGGCCCTGGCTCCCTTCCACCTTCCTTCCACGAAGGCGCAGGTGGCAAAGGCGGACCGAACGGACGCTGTCACCCGCAGGGGGTGGGGATTCCAGGGGCAGTGGCGGGGATTCCAGGGGCAGTGCTGGGGTTTCCAGGGGTGGGGATTACCCCACCACGATCTTCCTGACAGCCTCCTGGTGCGCAGGTGCCCAAGCACCCCACCCTGATCCATATGGGAACGGGACTGGCACAGGCGGCGCTGCGCGGGCATCGCCCGGCGTTCGTGGGCACGGCGGTGGCCGCGCTCTTCGCGGCGACCGTGGTGAGCGCATCGACGATGATGCTCGGCGCGACGGGCACCGAAGGGCTCTCCACGCGGGCACGCGAGCAGATCACCGAGAACGGCGTCGGCGACATGGCCGTCGTCCTGCTGATCGGATCGATCTACATGTCGATATTCGTGGTCGCGTCGACGATGGGCACGGCCGTCACACAGCAGCACCGCGAGCTGGCCATGGTGCGCTCCATCGGCGCCAAGCCCCGCCAGGTCCGCCGTGCGGTGGCCGTCCAGGCCCTCGCCGCGTCCATACCGGCCGCGCTCGCCGGCTTCGTCCTCGGCAGCTTCGTGGCCCGGTGGTGGCACGCGGGCATGGTCTCGCACGGTCTGCTTCCCGCCGAGGCGCACTTCCGGTTCGCCTTGCTCGCCCTGCCGGTGTGCCTGGGCGTGGCCGTGGTGACGACGACGCTCGCCGCGCTCCTCTCGGCGCTGCGGTTCTCGCTGCTCCGCCCGGCCCGCGCCCTGAGCGAGGCGGCGACCGGACGGCGGGGGCTCGGCATGCTCCGGGCGCCGCTCGGCCTGATCGCGGTCGCGGGGGCGTGTGTGGTCTCGGTCCTGCTGTCGAAGCAGCCTGCGGACGAGGCGAGCGAGGGGGCGTTCCTCGTCCTGATCCTCTTCTGTGTCGGCGCGGGGCTGCTCGGCCCGCGGATCATCGGGCCCGCGGCCTGGCTGGTCTCCGCCCTTGTGGGCCGGCTCGGCGGCAGCGCGCGCCTGGCGATGCTCAACGTCCGCTCGCAACCCCGCCGTTTCTCCGCCGCGGTCGTGCCGCTCGTCCTGGTCGTGGGCTTCGGCCTGACCAAGATCGGCATGCACACCACGGCGCAGCACTACACGGGTTCGGCAGGCAGCACGGGCGAGGTCTGGCTCGACTACGTGGGCACGGGTCTGTACGCGGGCTTCGCCGCGATCGCCGCGGCGAACACCCTCGCCATGATCTCCTTCGAGCGCCGCCGCGACATAGCCCTGCTGCGCGTGGTCGGCAGCCAACGCGCCCAGCTGCGGGCCATGGCGGCCTGGGAAGCCGTGGTCGTCGCGGGGACCGCGCTGCTGCTCGGCACGGCGATCGCGCTGGGC
This sequence comes from Streptomyces sp. NPDC056486, assembly GCF_042795295.1. Taxonomy (NCBI): domain Bacteria; kingdom Bacillati; phylum Actinomycetota; class Actinomycetes; order Kitasatosporales; family Streptomycetaceae; genus Streptomyces; species Streptomyces sp. NPDC056486. The sequence goes on along the minus strand of NZ_JBHTSF010000078.1, from coordinate 12,581 downwards.
ACGCTCGCGCCGATCCTCAAGTCGGCCTTCGGCTCGTCGCTCCCCCACCTGCCATGGGCCGTGCCGACAGGGATCGCGGCGGGCACGCTGCTGCTCACGCTGCTTGCGACGGGGCTGCCGGTGGCATCGGTGATGCGGCGGCGAGCGATATCCGTGGTCTGCTCAACGTGACCTGAAGGGCCAAGACGGGGCAGCGCCGTGAGCGCCCCTAAGGGGCGCGGGGCTGTGACATTCATGCGGCTCCGCCGCGTGGGCGCGACCAGCCCCAACCGGCCCGCAGGTCATCACCGCCCATCCAGCGGAACGCTAGTGCGGCGCCCCGCGCCACCCCGACACCGGCAAGGCGAACTTGGCGACGAGCCGGTCCGTGAACGACGCGTGATGCAGCCGCGCAAGACGTACCGGCACCCCGCCCCTGCGCACCTCGACCCGGGCCCCCGGCGGCAGCTCCACGGTCCGCCGCCCGTCGCACCACAGCACCCCGTGCGGCGTGTGCGGCTGGACCTCGACGGCGAGCACCGAGTCCGGCGAGGTCACCAGCGGCTTGGCGAACAGGGCGTGGGCGCTGATCGGCACCATCAGGAGCGCCTCCACCTCAGGCCACACCACGGGCCCGCCCGCGGAGAAGGCGTACGCGGTGGATCCGGTCGGCGTCGCGCACACGATGCCGTCGCAGCCGAAGCCGGTGACCGGACGCCCGTCGATCTCCAGGATCACCTCGAGCATCCGCTCGGCCGACATCTTCTGCACGGCCGCTTCGTTGAGCGCCCAGTCGCGGTGCACGACATCGCCGTTGCTGTGCACGACGACGTCGATGGTCATCCGCTCCTCGACCTCGTACGCCTTCGTCACCACCCGGTCGACGACCTTGTCGAGGTCGTCGCGCTCGGCCTCGGCGAGGAAGCCGACCCGGCCCAGGTTCACGCCGAGCATCGGCACCCCTGAGGCCCGGGCGAACTCGGCGCCACGCAGCAGCGTGCCGTCACCGCCGAGGACGACGAGCAGTTCACAGCCGTCGAGGCACTGGGGGGTGGCCTCCTTCACCGTGCCGACCTCAGGCGGCAGCGGCAGATCGGCCGCCTCCGCCTCGAGGACCCGTACGCCGATGCCGCTGCGAAGCAGCCCCTGGACGACGAGTTCGGCACTGCGGATGGCGGCAGGCCGTCCGGTGTGCGCGAGCAGGAAAACAGTACGAGCTCGGGTCTGGGTCACTCGGGTCTGAGTCAACGGGGCCCCTCCGCCACGGCACGGTCAACGTCCGCCGGGTCGAGTTCAGGCGCCCCGGCACGCAGCCACAGAAAGTACTCGACATTTCCGGAAGGTCCAGGCAGCGGGCTCGCAGTCACGCCACGCACACCGAGCCCGAGCCCCCACGCTTGGCGGGCCACGCCGCGTACGGCGTCGGCCCGCAGTTCCGTGCTGCGCACCACACCGCCGGTGCCCAGACGCTCCTTGCCGACCTCGAACTGCGGCTTGACCATCAGGACCAGGTCCGCGTCCGGGGCGGCACACCGCACGAGGGCGGGAAGCACCAGGCCGAGCGGGATGAACGAGAGGTCGCCGACGACCAGGTCGACAGGGGTGTTGTCGATGGCGTCCAGCGTCAACTCCCGTACGTTCGTACGGTCCTTGACGGTGACCCTGTCGTCGCTCTGCAGCGACCAGGCGAGCTGGCCGTACCCGACGTCCACGGCGACGACGCCCGAGGCTCCGGCCCGCAGCAGCACATCGGTGAAGCCACCGGTGGACGCGCCCGCGTCGAGCGCGCGCCGCCCTTCGACGACCAGGCCCTGCGGCCCGAACGCGGCGAACGCGCCCGCGAGCTTGTGGCCGCCGCGCGAGACATAGTCGGGATCGCTGTCGTCGCTCGCGACCACGATGGCGGCAGCGGTCTCCACCTGCGTCGCGGGCTTCGTCGCGGTGTTCTTGTCGACGGTCACCCGTCCTGCGGCGATCAGCTGGCTCGCGTGCTCGCGCGAGCGCGCCAGCTTGCGGCGGACCAGTTCGGCGTCGAGGCGGCGGCGTGCCACTCCTGCCACGTTCTGTTCAGCTCCTGTTGTACGGGGGTGAGTGCGGGGGTGACTGCGGGGACGAGGCCTCGGGCGTCCCCATGGGTGAGGGCGCCGGCGGCCCGGGGCGTGCGTCGAGCGCGGTCAGCGCGTCCCGCAGTCCCCGGTGTACATCCTCGTACACCTCGATGTGGCCGTCCGTGGCGAGGTGGTCGGCGTCGCCGAGACGCCCCAGGAGGCCGTCGACCTCGGCGTCACCGGTCGGGGCACGCTCCACCCCGAGGGGCGCGGGTCCGACGGGGTCGTACGTCTCCGCCTCCGCCGCGGCTTCCGCGGCCCCGGGCTCCACCGGCTCAGGCTCGGGGCCCGGCATCGAGTCGCTCATGCCCCGACGCTACCCCGAAGCGCTGCGGTACCGTCGATCACGATGGCGACGATCGAAGAGTGCCGCACGGCGCTCGACAAACTCTCGGACAACTTGGCGGGCGCTGAAGGCAGCGCACGCAGCGCTGCCGCGCTCGACCGCTCGCTGAGCTGCCGCATCACCGATCTTGACGTGACCTTCACGGGCCGCCTCCAGAACGGCCGGATCACGGTGCTGGACACACACCCCGGTCCTCCTCGCGACAAGGCCGAGATCCGTCTCGCGATGGCCGGCGACGATCTGGTGGCGATGGTGGACGGCGAGCTGAACTTCGCGAAGGCGTGGGCCTCAGGACGGGTCAAGCTGGAGGCGGGCCTGCGCGACATGCTCCGCCTCAGGTCGCTGCTTTAGCCCCGGCCACTGTGGCTCCGGCCGCTGCGGCCCCGGCTGCGGTAGCCGCCGCCTTCGCACGTACCCGCCGTGACGCGGGCACCACCAGCGGCGTCCCGGTCTCCGGGTCGTCGATGATCTGGCAGTCCATCCCGAAGGTGTCGCGCACCAGCTCCGTCGTGACGACGTCGGACGGCGCGCCCTCGGCGACGACCGCGCCGTCGCGCAGGGCGATGAGGTGGGTGGCGTAGCGGGCCGCGTGGTTGAGGTCGTGCAGGACGGCGACCAGCGTGCGGCCCTGCTCCTCGTGGAGGTCGGCGCACAGGTCGAGGACGTCGATCTGGTGCTGGATGTCGAGGAACGTCGTCGGCTCGTCCAGGAGCAGCAGCGGGGTCTGCTGCGCGAGCGCCATCGCGATCCAGACGCGCTGGCGCTGCCCGCCCGAGAGTTCGTCGACATAGCGATCGGCCAGTTCGGCGACGCCGGTCGACGCCATCGACTCGCCCACGATCCGCTCGTCGTCCGCCGACCACTGGCGAAGGAGCCCCTGGTGCGGATAGCGCCCGCGCGCCACCAGGTCGCCCACCGTGATCCCGTCGGGCGCGATGGAGGACTGCGGGAGCAGGCCGAGCGTCCTCGCCACCTTCTTCGCGGGCATCGACTGGATGACGTTCCCGTCGAGCAGGACACGGCCCGCCGAGGGCTTGAGCATCCGGGACAGAGCACGCAGCAGGGTGGATTTGCCGCAGGCGTTCGGGCCGACGATCACCGTGAAGGAGTTGTCGGGGATCTCGACGGACAACTTCTCCGCGATGACGCGCTGGTCGTAGCCAAGGGTCACGCCGTCCGCGATGAGCCGGTTCACTGCGGCACGCTCCTGCCTGTCGGTGCTCTCAGAGGTGTTCGTATCCGTCTTTGTGCGCGTCTTCATATCCGCCCCGCCTTGCGCTCGATGACGAGGAGCCACAACAGGTAGATGCCGCCGAGTACGCCCGTGACCACGCCGACGGGCAGCTGATCGGCGCCGAAGGCCCGCTGCGAGGCCCAGTCCGCGACGATGAGCAGAGTGGCGCCCATGAACATCGCGGGCAGCAGGTTCGGCCCCGGCGAGCGGGTGAGCCGCCTGGCGAGCTGCGGCGCGGTGAGCGCGACGAAGCTGACGGGGCCCGCCGCCGCGGTGGCCGCCGCGGTGAGCAGGACGGCCGAGGCCATCAGGACGATGCGGGTGCGCTCGACGGGCACGCCGAGCGCGTACCCGACGTCGTCGCCCATCTCCAGCATCCGCAGCGGACGGGCGTACGTCATGACGAGCGGTACGAGGATCGCGCAGAGGATGAGCAGGGGCCAGACCTGCTCCCAGTCCCGCCCGTTGAGGGATCCGGTCATCCAGACGACGGCACGCGCCGCGTCGACGATGTCCGCCTTGGTGAGCAGGTAGCCGTTGATGGCGGTGACGAAGGCGGAGACGCCGATGCCGACCAGGACGAACCGGAATCCGTGCACGCCGCGTTTCCAGGCCAGCACATAGATCGCGAAGCCGGTCACCAGACCGCCCACGAGCGCGCCGCCCGCCACCTGCACCGCGGTGCCCTGGAAGAGAACGATCATGATGAGCGCGCCCGCGGTGGACCCTTGGCCGAGGCCGAGGATGTCGGGACTGCCCAGCGGGTTGCGCGAGATGGACTGGAAGATCGCGCCGCCGAGACCGAGCGCGGCGCCCACCAGGAGACCGACCAGGACCCGCGGAAGTCGCAGGTCGTTGATGATGAACTCCTGCCCGGCGTCTCCGTTGCCGAGCAGGGTGCGGATGACGTCGGCGGTGGGGATGTAGAAGTCGCCGGTGCCGATCAGGACGACGCTCGCGGCGAGCGCGGCCACGATGAGCACGGCGACGACCACGGCCGTGCGGACGTCGAGTCGGAGGCTGAAACCGCCCCGGGTGCGTATCGCCTTCACAGCTGAGCCAGCCTCCGCCGTCGTACGAGAAAGATGAAGACCGGAGCGCCGATCAACGCGGTGATGATGCCGACCTGCAGCTCCGCGGGCCGCGCGACGACGCGCCCGACGACGTCGGCGCCGAGCAGCAGCACCGGCGAGAGGATCGCCGCGTACGGCAGGATCCAGCGCATGTCGGGACCGGTGAAGGAGCGCACGACGTGCGGCACCATCAGGCCGACGAACATGATGGGGCCGCAGGCCGCGGTCGCCGCTCCGCAGAGCAGGGTCGCGGCGGCCATGGACAGGGCGCGGGTGCGGTTCAGATGGGCGCCGAGCGCGCGGGCGGTGTCGTCGCCCATGGCCATGGCGTTGAGCGGGCGTGCGAGGCCGAGGGCGAGCACGATGCCGATCACCAGGAAGGGCAGGACCTGCAGGATGGTCTCGGTCTTGGCCGATGCCAGGGAACCGACCGTCCAGAAGCGCATCTTGTTGAGCGCGGCGTTGTCCGTGATCATCACGGCCTGCAGATAGCCGTAGAGGGCGGCGCTCAGCGCGGTACCGGCGAGCGCGAGGCGCACCGGGGTCGCATTGCGCGTGCCGCCCAGGGCGTAGACGGCGGCGCCGACAACTGCCGCTCCTGCGAAGGCGAACCAGACATAGCCGCTCAGCGAGGTGACGCCGAAGAAGCTGATGGCGGTGACGACGGCGGCCGACGCACCGAGGTTGATGCCCAGCAGCCCCGGGTCGGCCAGCGGATTGCGTGTCAGCGCCTGCAGGACGGCTCCGGCGAGGCCCAGGGCCACACCGACGAGCGCTCCGAGCAGCGTCCGCGAGAGCCGCTCTCCGACGACGACATCGCCGTACGTCCCGGTGTCCTGAAATAGGCCGTGCCAGACCTGGTCCAGGGACATCTGCTTGGCACCGACCGCGATGCTCGCCACGACGACGAGCAGCAGCACACAGACCGAGACGAGGAGCCCGGCGGTGCGTATCGCGCGGCGGTTGGGAGGCGCGGGAGCGGTCTCCGCGCCGGCTTCGGGGGGACTGTCGACCAACACCAGGTTAGGTTAGCCTACCCTCGCACTTGACTTCGACGAGAGAAGCAACACCTATGCGCGTCCGCCGCCCGATACCTCCTGCTCTGCCCCGGCGTGGCTTCCTGGGCATGAGCGTCGCCCTCGGCATCGGCGGACTCCTGACAGCATGCGGCTCCGACGACGGCGACGCAAAGTCGTCAAACGGCGGTTCGGCCTGGAGCTTCAAGGACGACCGCGGCAAGACGGCCAAGGTCGGCCACACCCCGAAGAACATCGTCGCCTTCATCAGTACGGCCGCCGCCCTGCACGACTACGGCGTCGCGTGCACCGGAGTCTTCGGCCCCTCCAAGCCGGTGGACGGCAAGCCCAATCCTCAGGCGGGCGATCTCGATGTCGGCAAACTGACGAGCCTCGGCGAGTCCTGGGGCCAGTTCAACATCGAGAAGTACGCGGGCCTCAAGCCAGATCTCCTGATCAGCAACATGTTCCCGCCGCCCGCTCTCTGGTTCGTCCCCGAGGAAGGCGCCAAGAAGATCGAGTCACTCGCGCCCACCGTCGGTATCAAGGGCGCCCGCGCCTCGCTCCTGGAACCGCTGAAGCGCTACACCGAGCTCGCTCAGTCCCTCGGCGGGGACCTCCGGACGGAGAAGGTGCGGGCCGCCAAGGCCCGCTTCGACAAGGCCGAACGGACTCTGCGCAAGGCGGCGAAGGCCAACCGCGGCCTGAAGGTCCTCGCGATGACCGGTGACGCCGACCAGATGTACGTCGCCGTGCCGGACTCCTACTGCGACCTCAACTACTTCAAGGACCTCGGCGTCGAGTTCGTCGAGGGCAAGAAGAGCGACGAGTGGGGCTTCTGGGAGTTCCTCAGCTGGGAGAACGCCGACAAGTACGACGCCGACCTCATCATGATCGACAACCGTACGAGCGCGATGCCGCCCAAGGAGCTCGCGAAGAAACCCACCTGGGCGCTGCTCCCCGCCGTCAAGGCCGGCCAGACCGTGCCGTGGTCCATGGAGGAGCGCTACAGCTACGCCGGTTACGCCCCCGTGCTCGAACAACTCGCCGCCGCCATAGAGAAGTCGAAGAGGCTCACCTGATGACTGCATCCCCCTACCACCTCTTCGATGTCCACGTGCTGCGCACCGAGTACGTCACCCCCGCCATGATCCGCGTGGCCCTCGGCGGCGACGGTCTGGCGGGGATGGCGTCGGCGGGCCGCGACCAGCGCATCAAGGTCTTCCTGCCGCATCCGGGGCAGGACGCCCCCGTCATGCCGGACACGACGGGCGAGAACGCGGCCAACTGGTACGCCGACTGGTGTGCCCTCGATCCCGATGTCCGGGGCATCATGCGCACCTACACCACGCGTGAACTGCGCCGCGACCCCGATGAGTTGATCGTCGACTTCGCGGTCCACGGCCCGGCTCCCTCGCCCTTCGACGGCCCGGCCACCAGCTGGGCACGGAACGCCCGGCCCGGGGCCCGGATCGGCGTGCTCGCCCCGATCGAGGAGGAAAACGGCGCGTACGAGTTCAGGCCGCCTCAGGACACCGACTGGGTCCTCCTGAGCGCCGACGAGTCCGCGCTCCCGGCGATCGCGGCCATCCTGGAGACGCTCCCGCCCGCCACGCCGACCCGCGTCTGGATCGAGGTCCACGACCTGGCGGACAAGCAGGAACTGCCGACGAAGGCCGACGCCGAGATCACGTGGCTCACGAAGGAAGGCGGGACACCGCCGGCGATCCAGGCCGCGGAACTGCCTTCGGGTACCCCGTACGCCTTTGTCGCGGGCGAGTCGGCAACGGTCAAGTCGGTCCGCCGCCACTTGGTCCGTGACCGCGACTTCGACCGCAAGCGGATCTGCTTCTCCGGCTACTGGCGCAAGGGCACCACCACGGACGAGCTGATCGACCGCAACGAAACGGCCTGACCCTCCACTGTCCCCCTATCCCCTCTGCCCCACCCCTGACCGAAGCCCCGTCCGTCCGCCCGCCGGCCGGGGCTTCCCCCTTGAGCGGGCGGCCGAGCCCCCCGGCTCGACACCGCCACCTTCCGAGCCGCTACACCCCCAACTGCGACAACGCCTTCTCCCCATCCAGCGTGCACTTCCCGTCCCCCGCCGCCGTCCACGCCGCCGCACACAGCGCCCGCAGCCCGTCCAGTGCCTCGCCCTCGCCGTCGAGCACCAGCTCCTGCCCCCGCGCCGACGCCGTCCACCCTCCGCAGCTGAAACCGTCCTCCGCCGGAGTCACTTCGGGCTGCCCGGTCAGCATGCCGCGCAGGTCCGCGTCCACATACGTCGGCCGGTGCTCGGGCGGGGCCGCAAGGAGCTGGGCGCCGTCCGTGACCCCGCTCAGGACGAGCAGCGAGTCCACCTCGCCGTTGAACGCGCCCTCGATGTCCGTGTCGAGCCGGTCCCCCACGACCAACGGCCGCTCGGCGCCCGTCCGCAGGATCGTCTCGCGGTGCATCGGAGGCAGCGGCTTGCCCGCCACCTGCGGCTCCGCGCCCGTCGCGATGCGTACGACCTCCACCGCCGCGCCATTGCCCGGCGCGATGCCCCGCGCACCGGGAATCGTCAGGTCGGTGTTGGACGCGAACCACGGCAGCCCGCGCGCGATCCCGTAACAGGCCTCGGCGAACCGACCCCACGCCATGTCGGGACCGCCGTACCCCTGCACGACCGCCACAGGACCGTCGTCCGCCGACTCCACCGGCTCGAGACCGCGCTCCCGCAGCGCGACCCGCAGCCCCTCCCCGCCGATCACAAGCACCCGCGCGCCCGCGGGCACCTGCTCGCTCACAAGGCGCGCCGCCGCCTGCGCGGACGTGATGACGTCCGATGCCCCGGTCGGAATGCCGAGCTCCGTCAGATGCTCGGCCACCGCGTCCGGCGTGCGCAGCGCGTTGTTCGTCACGTACGCGAGATGCATGCCGCCCGCGCGGGCCGTCCCGAGCGAATCAACGGCGTGAGCGATCGCGTGCCCGCCCGCGTACACCACCCCGTCCAGGTCGAGCAGCGCCGTGTCATACGCCTCACTCAGCACATTCCGGCTGCCCTCGGGCCGTGTCCTGACGGTCTGGCTCATTACGCATCGCTCCTCGATCGAACCCACTCCCCCGATCATCGCTCATGCCACTGACACACATACGATGCAGCAATGAACGCAGCGGGTCATACCGACGAGCAAGGCCTCGACCTGATCCCGTTCCGAGGCGTGCGCTACGTCCCCGAACGGGTCGGCAGCCTTGCCGCCGTGACGTCCCCGCCGTACGACGTGGTCGTACGGCCGGACGGACTGCTCCACCTGGAGTCCGCCGACCCGCACAACATCGTCCGCCTTATCCTCCCCCAGGCCACCACTCCGGCGGCCCGCAACGAACAGGCAGCCGGGACCCTGCAGGCCTGGCTCTCCCAGGGCATCCTGGCGCCCGACCCGAAGCCCAGCCTCTACGTCTACGAACAGCGCGACGCCGACATCCTGCAGCGCGGCGTCATCGGCGCCCTGCGCCTCTCCGAGGCCGAGGAAGGCATCGTCCTGCCTCACGAAGGCGTCATGCCCCACGTCGTGGAGGACCGCGCGGGCCTGATGCGCGCGACGAGCGCCAACCTCGAACCGCTGCTCCTGACGTACCGCTCCAACGGCGACACCACGGGCGCGACGGCAGTCGTCGAGCGCACGGTGGAGACCGAGCCTCTCCTCTCCACGACCACGGAGGACGGCTTCAGTCACCGCTTGTGGGCGATCACCGACCCCGCAGACCTCGCCGAGATCCAGACAGATCTCCTCCGCCGTCAGGCTCTGATCGCGGACGGACACCACCGCTGGGCAACCACTCTCCGGCTGCGCTCGGAGCACCCGTCACCCAGCCCCTGGGATTACGGCCTGGTCCTCCTGGTGGACACCGCGCGCTACCCCCTGCGGGTCCGCTCCATCCACCGCTACCTGCACCGGCTCCCGGTCCCCGACGCCCTCGCGGCCCTCACGGACTCCTTCCGCATACGCACCGTCGAAGGCCCCCTGCCGCGCGCCCTCGAAGCGCTTGCCGAGGCCGCAGCCGACAGCAACGCCTTCCTCCTAGCGGGTGACGGCGGCTTCCACCTCATCGACCGCCCGTCCCCGGACCTCCTCGCCCGTACGATCCCGGCGGACCCGCCTGAGGCCTGGCGCACCCTGGACGCGACGGTCCTGCACTCCACGCTCCTCGACCACATCTGGAAGATTCCGGACGCCCCGGAGCACATCGCGTACATCCACGACACCGCGGCGACCGTGGAGAAGGCGGAACGCGACGGCGGCACGGCCGTCCTGATGCACCCGGTCCGCGAAGAGGTCGTACGCGACCTGGCCCGCCAGGGGGTCACGATGCCCCGCAAGTCCACGTCCTTCGGCCCCAAGCCGGCATCGGGCCTGGTCCTGCGCGGCCTGGACTTCTGAACCTTCCGCAGCACGCGCATACGACAACGGGCGGGATCCCCTGAGGGGTCCCGCCCGTTGTCTGCACCTGGGTGACCAGGCGACTAGGTCAGCGCTCAGACCTTGCCGTTGTCGTCTTCGTCATCATCGTCCAGCTCGTCCTCGTCATCGGCCTCGTCATCATCCTCGTCCTCGTCCTCCTGGACGGGGGTGACGTCGGCGACCACGGGCTCCGAGACCGGCGCCTCGGCGTCGTCCTGAAGCGCGTCGACGAACTCGACACCGTCCAGCTCGGCGAGACGGTCCGACGCGTCGGTGCTGCCGTCCTTGTCGGACTCGACGACCTTCGCGAACCACTCGCGCGCCTCGTCCTCACGGTCCGCGGCGAGCAGCGCGTCGGCGTACGCGTAGCGAAGCCGCGCCGTCCACGGCTGGACCGAGTTCGACGCCAGCTCGGGACCCTGCAGGGTGACGATGGCGGCATCGATCTGCCCCAGGTCCTGACGCGCACCGGCGGCGACGAGACGCATCTCGACCTGCCCCGGCTTGTCCAGCTTCTGCACCTCGGGCGCACCGGCCATGTCCAGCGCCTTCTCGGGCCGGCCAAGACCGCGCTCGCAGTCCGCCATGACGGGCCAGAGCTCGACGCTGCCGGTCATCCGCCGGGCCGCCCGGAACTCGCCGAGCGCCTCGTTGTAGTTCTGGGTCGCGTACGCGGCGAAGCCCGCGGCCTCCCGTACGGCGGCAACACGCGAGGCGAGCCGCAGTGCGACCCGAGAGTAAGCGTACGCCTGCTCGGGGTCCTCGTCGATGAGGTTGGCGACCATCACCAGGTTCCTGGCGACATCCTCAGCGAGCCCCTTGGGAAGGCTCTGCAGCTCCTGCTGTACGCCCTTGTCGATCTCGCGGCCCGTGACGTCATCAGGGATCGGCAGCCGCTTGATGGGCTCGCGGTCACGGTCGTCACGCCCGCGGTAGCCACCACGGTCGCCGCCACCACGGCTGTCGTCGCGGCCGAAGCCGCCGGGCCGCCCACCACGGCTGTCGTCACGCCGCGGCGCACGGTCATCGCGCCCACGGTAGCCACCACGGTCGCCGCTGCCGCCACGGTTGTCGTCGCGACGGAAGCCGCCACGGTCACCACCGCGGTCATCGCGCCGGTCGCCACCACCACGGTTGTCGTCACGACGGAACCCACCGCGGTCACCGCCGCGGTCGTCACGGCGGAAACCGCCACGGTCGCCGCCGCCACGGTTGTCATCACGCCGGTCATCGCGCTGGAAACCGGGACGGTCGCCACCACGGGGCCGGTCGTCGCGACGGTCGTCACGGCGGTCATCGTGCCGGAAGCCACCACGGTTGTCACCACCGCGGTCGCCACCACGATCGCCGCCACCACGGTTGTCATCACGGCGGTCATCGCGCCGGAACCCCGGACGATCGCCGTCACGGCGGAAGCCGGGACGCTCGCCGCCGCCACCACGGTTGTCGTCACGGCGGAAGCCACCGCGCTCACCACCGCCCCGGTTGTCGTCACGCCGGTCATCCCGGCGGAAGGGGGGACGGTCGCCGCCACTGCGGTCGTCACGGCGCGGAGCACCTGAGGTCGAACGGTCATCGCGGCGGAACGGAGGACGCCCACCGCCACTGCGGTCGTCATGGCGCGGGGCACCGGAGGTCGAGCGGTCGTCACGGCGGAACCCACCACGGTCGCCACTGCCACCACGGTCATCGCGCCCGCGGTAACCGCCACCGCCACCACTGCCGCCACCACGGTTGTCGTCACGACGGAAGCCGCCACGGTCACCACCGCGGTCGCCACCACGGTCATCTCGACGGTCGTCGCGCCGGAACTGGGGACGGTCGCCGCCACTGCGATCGTCACGACGCGGAGCACCGGAGCTCGGACGGTCGTCACGGCGCGGGGCACCGGAGGTCGAGCGGTCATCGCGGCGGAACCCACCACGGTCGCCACTGCCACCACGGTCATCGCGCCCGCGGTAACCGCCACCGCCACCACTGCCGCCACCACGGTTGTCGTCACG
>NZ_JBHTSF010000078.1:0-280 GCF_042795295.1 Streptomyces sp. NPDC056486 | reverse complement strand
ACGACGCGGAGCACCCCGGTCGCGGTCGTCACGGCGGGGGCCACCGGTGGTGGGGCGGTCGTCGCGGCGGAACGGAGGACGCCCACCGCCACTGCGGTCGTTGTCGCGACGCGGTGCGCCGCCACGGTTTCCGCCCCGGTCGCCACCGTCCCGGCTGCGCTGGCCGCGCTCCGGTCGCTCGTCGGGAGAGTTGGTGGACATCGGTGACTCCTAGTCTTCGGTACCGCAGTCATTCTCGCGCAGCCGGGTAGCCGGCGCGCTTCGACAAAACAAAAAGGAC
>NZ_JBHTSF010000077.1:0-42419 GCF_042795295.1 Streptomyces sp. NPDC056486 | reverse complement strand
GGACGTTTCGGTGGTCGCCGAATCGACGCGCGGCTACGGTCCGGGCATGACCTACGCACATCGAGCCACCCGGTTCCGCGCTCTGCACCGCACCGGTGAGCCCCTGCTGCTGCCCAACGCGTGGGACCACGCCTCCGCGGCCGCGCTCGCCCACGGCGGCTTCCGCGCGATCGGCACCACCAGCCTCGGTGTGGCGGCCGCCGCCGGCAAGGCGGACGCCACGGGCGGCACACGGGAGGAGACCCTGCGCCTGGCCCGCGGCCTCGCCCGGCTGCCCGCACTGGTCACCGTGGACATCGAGGGCGGCTTCAGCGAGAGACCCGAAGAGGTCGCGGAGCTCGCGGTGGAACTGGTCCGGGCGGGCGTCGTGGGCGTGAACATCGAGGACGGGCGCCCGGACGGGACGCTGACCGGCACGGCACAGCAGTGCGAGCTGATCCGTGCCGTCAAGGAGAGCGTTCCCGACCTGTTCGTCAACGCGCGCACGGACACGTACTGGCTGCGCGCCGGGGGAGCGGAGGAGACCGCGCGCAGGGCGGCCGCCTACCAACTGGCGGGCGCCGACGGCCTGTTCGTGCCAGGTCTCCAGGACGAAGAAGCGATCGCCGGCCTTGTCGCAGGAGTGATCGACATCCCGCTGAACATCCTCTACGCGCCCGGCGCCCTGACCTACCGGCGTCTCGCGGAGCTCGGCGTGCGCCGCGTGAGCAGTGGCTCGCTGCTCTTCCGCGCCGCGCTGCACGCCGCCGTCGGGACGGCACGCTCGATCGCCCGGGGCGGCGCCGTACCGGAGGACCTGCCTTCGTACGCGGACGCCCAGGCGCTCGCCGCTCCCTACCTCTCCGCGACGCACGGCGAGGAGGTCTAGGCCTCCGGCCTCGCGCCTCCGTCGCCCTTCTCGTCCCCGTCGCCCTTCTCGTCCCCGTGCCCCGGCCACCACGCCGCGTGTCCGATCAGGGCCGTCAGTGCGGGTGTGAAGATCATCGCCATGACGAACGCGGCGATGAGGATGCCGAAGGAGAGGGAGAAGCCCATCTGGGAGAGCGTCGAGTTGCCCGCGAGCATCAGCGTCGCGAACGTACCCGCCAGGATCACGCCCGCCGAACCGATCGTCGGGCCCGAGTGGCGCACCGCCGTGCCCGCCGCGTCGTGCGGGGTGCGGCCCTCGCGGGCCTCCTCGCGCAGCCGCGACACCATCAGGATGTTGTAGTCCGTGCCGAGGGCGACCACGAACAGATACATGATCACGGGCAGCATGAACATCAACCCGGGCTGGCTGCCGATCTGCTGGAAGAGGAGCGAGGTCGCGCCCAGGGTCGCGCCGAAGCCGAGGGCGACGGACACCATCAGGTACCAGGGCGCCACCAGGCTCCGCAGGAGCAGGCCGAGGATGACCATGATGGCGAGCGCGGCCACCGGGAAGACCACCGAGTAGTCACGGTCCACGGCCTTGTTGATGTCGACGTACACCGCCGTCGTCCCGCCGACGAGTGCCTCGGTGCCGGTCGGCGCGTCCTCGTGGGCGATCGGGCGCAGCCCGTCCTTGACCGTCGACAGGGCCTTGTCGGAGGCGGGCGGGTCCGTGAGGATCACGTCGAACGACGCCGTCGTGCCGTCCTTGTTCATGTGGGGAGCGGAGACCTGGCCCACGCCCTGGACGTCGTCAAGCTGTTCTCGGAAGGCGGCTGTCCGCGCTTTGGGGAGCGGGACGTCGTCGGTCGAGGTGAGGTAGACGGAGGTCGGGTCGGTGGAGCCCGCAGGGAAGCCCTTCTGGAGGTTCTCCAGGGCGACCATCGACTCCTTGTCCTTGGGCAGCGAGGAGCCCGCCAGGTCGAAGTTGGCCCGGTAGCCGAGGGCGCCGAGCGTGAGCGCGCCCATGAACAGCGCGGAGACCAGGGCCCAGACGGCGGGCTTGCGGGCGATGGACGCGCCGAGCCGCGTGAACCCGGTGCCCTGCGGCTCCCGCTGCCACGACTTCGACGGCCAGAACACCTTCGTGCCGAGCAGTGAGACGACGGCGGGGACCAGCGTGAGCCCGGCGAGCAGCGTCACGAAGACCGCGATGGCCAGGGCGGGGCCCATGGACCGCAGCATGCCGAGCGAGGAGAGCGTAAGAGCGGCGAACGCGACGATGACGGCGCCCGCCGCCGAGGTGATCGCCTCGCCGACCCGCTCGACGGCATGCACCATGCCGCCCTTGGGATCCTCGCCCGCCCGCAGGGCCTCTCGGTAGCGGAAGAGCAGGAACAGGATGTAGTCCGTGCCGACGCCGAACAGGACGACGGTGAGCAGCTGCTGGATGGAGGAGTCGGCCTTCATGTCGAAGGCCTTGTTCGCGGAGGCGATCAGACCGGTCGCCATCGGCGAGATGAGGCCGATCAGGACGACGGGCAGCAGCGCGATGATCGGGCTCCGGAAGATCACCAGGAGCAGCACGATGATGATCACGATCGTGCCGACCCCGACGAGCAGTCCGGCCCGCTCCGATGCGTCGCTCTCGTCGAGCGCCTGCGCGGCGGAGCCGGTGATCCCGGCGGACAGGTCCGTGCCCTTCAGGTCCGGCTTGAGATCGGACCGCAGGTCCTTGACCGCGTCCTGCTGTGCGGTGTCCTCGGGGTTGGTGACCTTCGGCATCGCGACGACCGACGTCTGCACGAGTTTGTTGGGCGACACCGCGCCGGGCACGACCGCCTGTACCTCGGGGATCTTCTTGGCCTGCAGTTCCTTGGAGATGCGGGCGACGTCCGCGGAGTCGGCCGCCGTCAGCTTCCCGCCGTCGGAGCGCCGGAAGACGATGATCGCGCCGATGTTCTGCTGTTTGGGGAACTCCGCTTCCTGTACGTCCGCCGCGCGGATGGACTCGTAGTGGTCCGGAAGGAAGCTCGCCTCGTCGCTGCTCGACGTGAGTTTCGGCGCCAGAGAGATCACGGCACCGGCCGCCACCACCCACGCCAGGATGATCCACCACGGGCGACGGACCACGAATCGGCCCAGGCCAGAGAACATCGGCTGCTGCCTCTCCCTCGCCCCCGAGGCGTAACAGAGCGGTCTGACCAAGGATCTTCCGGAGCGGGCGGCCCCGCCACTTGAGCCGTTCGGCCGCAGCGGCGGGGCGTCCGGGGACGATCGAGGACGTCCCCGGGGTCGTCAGAAGTTGATCATGTGCCCGGCCAGGCCGTGCACCGCTTCCTTGACCGCCTCGCCGAGCGTGGGGTGCGCGTGGACGTTGCGCGCGACCTCGTGCACCGTCAGGTCCCACTGCTGGGCCAGGGTCAGCTCGGGAAGGAGCTCGGTGACGTCCGGGCCGATCAGGTGGGCGCCGATGATCTCGCCGTACTGGGCGTCACTGATGATCTTGACGAAGCCGACGGTGTCGCCGAGGCCGTGCGCCTTGCCGTTCGCCATGAAGGGGAACTTGGCGACCTTGACGTCGAAGCCCTTTTCCTTCGCCTGTGCCTCCGTCCAGCCGAAGCTGGCGATCTGCGGCTGGGAGTAGGTGGCGCGCGGGATCATCGGGTAGTCGAGTTCCATCGTCTCGGCGCCCGAGAGCGTCTCGGCGGCCACGATGCCCATGGACTCGGCGGTGTGCGCGAGCATCAGCTTCGCGGTGACGTCACCGATGGCGTAGATGTGCGGCACGTTCGTCCGCCCACGCCCGTCGATGTCGATGGCGCCGCGCTCGGTCAGCGCGACACCCGTCGCCTCCAGGCCGAAGCCCGTGACGTTCGGTGCGAAGCCGATGGCCTGAAGGACCTTGTCCGCCTCCAGGACCTCCTGCGTGCCGTCCTTGCCGGTCACGGTGACCTTGACCTTGGGGCCCGACTCGTCGATGGACTCGACGCGGGTCGAGGTCTTCACGTCGATGCCGAGCTTGCGGTACTGCTTGGCGAGCTCCGTCGAGACGTCCGCGTCCTCCAGGGGAGCGATGCGGTCGAGGAACTCGACGATCGTCACCTTCACGCCGTAGTTGTGCAGGACGTAGGCGAACTCGATGCCGATGGCGCCGGCGCCCGCGATCACGATCGACTCCGGCACGCTGTCGGCGAGGATCTGCTCCTCGTACGTCACGACCCGCTCGGAGCGCCGCGTGCCGGGCAGCAGCTTCGGCGTGGCGCCCGTGGCGATGACGCAGTTCTCGAACGTGATCGTGTCCGTGGAGCCGTCCGACTTGGCGACCTGGAGTGTGTTCGCGTCGACGAACGTGCCACGGCCGTCGAACTCCGTGATCTTGTTCTTCTTCATCAGGAAGTGGACGCCCTTGACGCGGCCGTCCGCGACCGTACGGCTACGGTTGAACGCCTCGCCGTAGTCGAAGGACACGTTCCCTTCGACCTTGATGCCGTACGTCTTCTGCTCGTGCGTGAACAGATGGGCCAGCTCGGCGTTGCGCAGCAGCGCCTTGGTCGGGATACAGCCGACGTTGAGGCAGACACCTCCCCAGTACTTCTCCTCGACGACCGCTACCCGCTTGCCCAACTGGGCGGCGCGGATGGCGGCCACATAGCCGCCGGGTCCTGCTCCGAGCACGACGACGTCGAAGCGGTCTTCCATGGGGAGGTCCTCTCTGGTGGTGCGTATCCGGTGTCCGGTGGTGCGTATCGGGTGGTACGTGACTCGCGCACGTCCGATCATGCGCCATCCGGCCGCCCCGCGGGCGGTCGGGTGTCCGATGTCATGCCGCCCACTCCGGGGTGTGTCCTCAACCACCGCTGTGGGCACGCCCGTTGGTGATCGATACCGGGTTCACCCGCCCGTGGGCCACGGGATAGTGTCGCCGTGACGGAGCAGAAAACCATGTCCCCCGAGAAGCCCATATCCCTTTGGGAGAGTGGGAGAGGTGGAGAACGCGCTGTGGCCGCAGACGACCTGTCCGAAAGATCGTCCATACCTTTCGACGTGCCGACGTCGGCACGTGCCTACGACTGGATGCTCGGCGGCAAGGACAACTACGCGGTCGACCGCGACTTCTTGCTGCAGACGCTGCCCGACTTCCCCGAGTGCGTCGACATCGCCCGGCAGAACCGCGAGTTCCTGTTCCGCGTCGTGCGCCATCTGACCGAGGCGGGGATCCGCCAGTTCATCGACATGGGCTGCGGCCTTCCGACCGACGAGAACGTCCACCAGGTCGCGAGGCGCTTCGCACCGGACACCCGCGTCGTCTACGTGGACATCGACCCGATCGTTCTCGCGCACGGCAGGGCGCTGCTCGCCGACGACTCCACCACCACCGTCATTCACGGCGACATGCGTGACCAGGACGCGATCCTCGGCCACCCCGACATGACGCGCCTGATCGACTTCGACGAGCCGGTCGCGGTGCTCTTCCTGTCGGTGGTGCACCACCTCACCGACGCCGACGGCCCCCGCGGTGTGCTGCGCACGATCATCGACCGGGCGGCCCCCGGCAGCTACCTCGGCCTCTCGCAGGTCGTCGCCGACGACCCGGTCCGCGGCGCCGCGATGAGCGCGCACATCTCCGGCGGCGGTGTCCCCTGGCAGACCCGCACCCCGGCCGAACTCGACACACTCCTGAACGGTCTGGATCCGGTCGAGCCGGGCCTGGTGAACCTGGTCGACTGGCGCCCCGACGCCGACCAGCCCCCGCTCGCCCCGGTCCACGAGGACCTGGCCCCCTATCTGGGAGCCACCGAGCAGAACAAGGGGATCTACGAGTACGGGGGTTTGCTCCGCAAGGCATAGCCATACACAATGGTGTGCATGATCCAGCACCTGACCGCCGCCGTGAGGACCTTCGGGGTTCCGTGGCGTCGTGGGTGCGAGCGATCGGGTCGCTAACTGCCCGGGAATCCGTTCCCGACCGTCCGGAGTTCCCTCTCCGTGACGCCACCCGTTCACTCATGACTGAAGGATCACCATGACTGTGGTTTCCCCCGCGCCCGCGGCTTCTCCCGCCGTCGCTCCCACCCTCCGCGACGCACGCGTCCCCGCCGACGGCATGTACGAAGGCCGCCGCACGCTGCGCCGCGTACCCGAAGGCTGGGAAGAGCGTCCCTACGAACTGATCGACGTCGTCCCCCAGGGACGTCTCATCGGCGCCGAGATCCGCGGCGTCGACCTCGCCGAGCCGCTGACGCCCGCGCTGCGCGAGGAACTGAACCGCGCCCTCCTGGAGTGGAAGGTGCTCTTCTTCCGGGGCGCCGACATCACCTCCGAGCAGCAGCGCGCCTTCGCCCTCAACTGGGGCGACCTGGAGACCAATCCGCTGCTCGCGCGCGGCTCGGCCGACGACGTCGTCCGGTTCGACAAGGGCGGCAGCGCCACTCCCACGTACGAGAACGTCTGGCACGCCGACGTCACCTTCCGCGAGAACCCCGCGCTCGGTGCCGTGCTGCAGCTGCGCGAGGTGCCGCCGGTCGGCGGCGACACGATGTGGGCGGACATGGCGGCCGCGTACGACAACCTCCCCGACGAGGTGAAGGCCCGCATCGACGGAGCCCAGGCGGTGCACGACTTCATCCCCGGCTTCATCCGCTTCTTCGGCCCCGAGAAGCTAATCCCGCTCCAGGACCAGTTCCCGCCGGTCACGCACCCCGTGGTGCGCAGGCACCCGGAGACCGGGCGCAAGATGCTCTTCGTGAACACCTCCTTCACCACGCACATCGTGGGCATGGAGCGGGCGGAGAGCGACCGCCTTCTGAGCTATCTGGTCCGGCAGGCACAGGTCCCGGAGTACCAGGTGCGGTTCCACTGGCAGGCCGGTGACGTCGCCTTCTGGGACAACCGCTCCACCCAGCACTACGCGGTCGACGACTACGCCCCGCACCGTCGCGTGGCCGAGCGCGTCGCGATCGCGGGAGACCGCCCGTACTGAGAAGAAATACTGAGAAAAAGTACTGAGCAAGAACTCAGACTCGCCCTCGGAAGGACCTTCATGGCAGCCGCAGTGCGCTTCCCGCTGACGCCCGAGCCGATCCACGTCCCCGACGCGGTGCTCGACGACCTCAGGGAGCGGCTGCGGCTCACGAGGTGGCCCGACGACGTGGGCAACGAAGACGGGTACTACGGCGTACGCCGTGGCTACCTCCAGGAGTTGGCCGACCACTGGCTGCACCACTACGACTGGCGCAAGGCCGAAGCGGCGATCAACTCCTACGAGCACTACCAAGTCACGGTCGACGGCGTGCCGGTGCACTTCATGCGCAGGCCCGGCGTCGGCCCCGCCCCCACCCCGCTCATCCTCACCCACGGCTGGCCCTGGACCTTCTGGCACTGGTCCAAGGTCGTCGACCGGCTCGCCGACCCCGCCGCGTTCGGCGGTGACCCGGCCGACGCGTTCGACGTCATCGTCCCCTCCCTGCCGGGCTTCGGCTTCTCCACGCCGCTGCCGGACCACCCCGACATGAACTTCTGGAAGGTCGCCGACCTCTGGCACACCTTGATGACCGACACGCTCGGCCACGAGAAGTACGCCGCCGCGGGATGTGACGTCGGCGCCCTCGTCACCGGTCAGCTCGGCCACAAGTACGCCGACGAACTGCACGGCATCCACATCGGCTCCGGCCTGAAGCTCACCCTCTTCAACGGCGACCGGGGCTGGGACCTCAGCGGCGGCCGGCCGATCCCCGAGGGTCTTTCCGAGTCCGAGCACCGCCAATTCCTCTCCCTGGAACGGCGGTTCGCCGCCCATCTGGCCGTGCACGTGCTCGGACCCAGCACCCTCTCCTACGGGCTCAGCGACTCGCCGGTCGGTCTGCTCGCCTGGATCCTGGAGCGCTGGGACAAGTGGAGCGACAACCACGGCGACGTGGAGAGCGTCTTCTCCAAGGACGATCTCCTCACCCACGCCATGATCTTCTGGGTGAACAACGCCATCGGAACGTCGGTGCGTTACTACGCCAACAACAACCGCTACCCCTGGACGCCCTCGCACGACCGTCAGCCGGTCATCGAGGCGCCGACCGGCATCACCTTCGTCGGCCATGAGAACCCGCCCGGTGTCACCACCACCGAGCAGCGCGTCCAGAGCTGGCTCGCAGGCGACCGTGCCGACTGGTACCACCACGTCAACCTCACCGCGCACGAGAGCGGCGGCCACTTCATCCCGTGGGAGATTCCCGAGGGCTGGGTGGACGACCTGCGCCGCACATTCCGCGGCCGACGCTGAGGCGCTGTCGCTCCACCTCGCTCAACGCTCAAGCACTCGCTGCCACTTGACCTCGCCGTTTTGCCACTCGTCCGTGGGGGAAAGCCCCGCGGCGGTGGCGACGGCGGCCGATGCCCGGTGGTCCGGGTGGACGTGCGCGATGATGCCGCGCACGTCCGGCTGCCCGGCCAGCCAGTCGACGAGGCCGCGGGCCGCCTCCACCGCGATGCCCCGTCCCTGCCAGGGAGTCCCCACGACCCAGGCGATCTCGGCGACAAGCCCGCCGCTGCCGTCGGCGGCGGGCACGACCGTCGCCTGCACCGTCCCGGCCAGGCAGCCCTCGTCGCGCAGCCGCAGCACCCAATTGCACCAGGAGACCGCCGAATCCGGGGACCCCGCGGTCATCCGCCGGTAGCGGGCACGCAGGGCCTGCGGATCGTCGGGCGTACCTCCGATGAAGGTGTGCAGATCCGGATCGGCGAGCACATCGGCCATCTCATCGGCGTGCTCGACCTCCAGAGGTACGAGGACGAGGCGGGCGGTGCCGATCTCCTGGGCGAGGACCGTGGGCACGGTGACTCCTTGTGCGGGGCGGATTGTCAGTGGTGGCTGCGAGTATCCCGGTCATGAAACCGTTGCTCCTCACCGACCTCGAAGAAGCCGTGCGCAGCAGCTGGGGTCCTGACACATACCCGTCGGACTCCTCCCGCCCCTGGCCCCCTGACAACCCGGCCCGCGGTCAGTGCGGCGTCACCGCGCTGCTCGTCCAGGACCTGCTCGGCGGCGAGTTGGTTCGGGGCGAGGTGCGCGTCGCCGGCGAGTGGACCGACCATCACTGGTGGAACCGCTTCGGCATGGGCCTGGAAGTCGACCTCACCCGCGAACAGTTCACCGCGCAGGAGATCGTCAGCGGGGGAGTCGTCATCCCGCGGCCCGCGCGGATCAACCGTCTCCGCGAGGAGTACGAGCTGCTGCGCTGCCGCGTCCTGGAGAAGCTGGGCGCCCCGGGGTGAGGCAGGAGCGGCGGCCGAGCAGGAAGGCCCGCTCGGCGGAGTTCTCGGTGTGGGCGAGTGCGGCGTCGTACGCGCGGGCCGCCTCTTCGGTGCGGCCCAGGCGGCGGAGCAGATCGGCGCGGATGGCGTGGAAGACGTGGTAGCCGTCCAGAGCGAGTTCGTCGACGAGGGGCAACGCCTGGGCGGGGCCCATGACTTCGGCGACCGCGACGGCGCGGTTGAGGGCCGCGACCGGGCTCGGGGCCACGGCAAGGAGCTGGTCGTACAGCTGGAGAATCTGGCCCCAGTCCGTGGCTGCCGCGGTCGGCGCGTCGCTGTGCACGGCGTTGATCGCCGCCTGGATCTGGTACGGCCCCGGCCGGTCGCGGCGCAGGCACCGGCGGACGAGCGCCTGGCCCTCGGTGATCAGGGCCCGGTCCCACAGGGCGCGGTCCTGGTCGGCGAGGAGCACGAGCTCATCTTCCGCGGTGGTCCTGGCCGCCCGCCGCGACTCGGAGAGCAGCATGAGCGCGAGCAGCCCCAGGGCCTCCGGCTCGTCGGGCATCAGTTCGGCCAGGAGCCGTCCCAGGCGGATGGCTTCGGCGCAGAGGTCGTCGCGGACGAGCGCGTCACCCGTGCTGGCCGTGTGCCCCTCGTTGAAGACGAGATAGATGACGGCGAGGACCGCGCGAAGCCGTTCCGGCAGATCGGCTTCGGCGGGGATCCGGTACGGGATGTGCGCGTCGCGGATCTTCCCCTTGGCCCGCACGATCCGCTGAGCCATGGTCGGCTCCGGCACCAGGAAGGCCCGCGCGATCTCCGTGGTGGTAAGGCCGCCGAGGAGCCGCAGCGTGAGGGCGACCCGCGCGGCGGGAGCGAGCGCCGGATGGCAGCAGGTGAAGATCAGACGCAGTCGGTCGTCACGCACGGGTCCCTCCCCGGCCGGTGTCTCGTGGGCGTGCAGCAGCGCGGCCTGCGCGTGCCGGTCCTCGCGGGACGCCTCCCTGCGGAGGCGGTCGATCGCGCGGTTGCGGGCGGTGGTGATGATCCAGCCCGCCGGGCTCGGCGGCAGACCGGTGGACGGCCACCGCTGCACCGCAGTGGTGAACGCTTCCTGGACCGCTTCCTCGGCGATGTCGATGTCGCCGAAGACGCGGACCAGGACGGCCACCGCGCGCCCGTACTCCGCACGGAAGATCCGCTCGGTCACCTCCGACGTGACCTGTGGGGCATCCGACGTCACTAGCGGGATCCGTGCTGCAGCGGCCTGACCTCGATGGGCAGGGTGATGGCACGGGCGACCTTGCGCCCCCAGGCGAGTGCCTCGTCCAGGTCGGCCGCCTGGATGACGGTGAACCCGCCGAGATGCTCCTTGCCTTCGACGTACGGGCCGTCGGTCGTGAGCACCTCGCTGTCCTTGAGCCGCAGCACGGTCGCGGTGCTCGGCGGGAAAAGCCCCCCGCCGAAGACCCAGGCGCCCGCCTCCCGCATCTCGGTCTTCACGGCATCGAGGTCGCGCACGATCGGTTCGAGGATCTCCGGCGCCGGCACGTCGCCGTCGGGCTGATAGATGCTGAGCAGGTACTGGTTCATGGCTGCTGCCTCTCCCTGGCGGATCGCCCCCGGGGTCGACCCGGTGCCGACCTCTCACTGTCTATACGAACGGCGACGGGTCGGATCGACATGGGACGAGAAAGATCCGCCGAGTATTTCCGTCGGGCGATTCTGGTTGGCGGTTGGCGGTTGGCGGCTGGCGGCTGGCGGCTGGCGGTTAGCGGTCGGAGATGATCGCGTCGAGATGCCGCAGCGCCGCCGTCACCCGCGCCGGATCGTCGAAGAACGGGTCGTCAGGTACGGGCAGCGACCCCGCGAGGGCGAGCCCCCGGCCCCGCGCCCACGTCGCGTCGTCGACGTCGACCGCCGCGCGGAAGGCACCCCGGGCCTCGTCCGGCAGGAACAGCCACGCGGGCAGCAGGTCGACCGCGGGGTCGCCCACGGCCAGCGTCCCGAAGTCGATGACGGCGCTCAGCCGGCCGTCGACGGCGAGGAGATTGCCGGTCGCGAGGTCGCCGTGCACCCACACCGGCGGACCGTCCCACGCCGGTGCCGCGACGGCGGCGTCCCACACGGCGGTCACCGCGTCACTGTCGACGAGCCCCGCCACCTTCAGCTTCGCGATCTTGGATCGTACGAGGGAGTCGGCGAACAAGGAGTCGCACTCGGTGCCCACTCGTTCCCCGCGGAAGGCGTTGCTGAGCCGTGGGCCCGGGCCGCCCGTGGGGTCGATCCGCCGCAGCGCGGTCACGAACCCGGCGAGGTCGGCCGCCGCCCCGAGCGGATCGGTGAGGGAGCCGGTGGTCGCGGTCTCGCCCTCCAGCCACCGGTAGACGGACCAGGGGAAGGGGTAGCCCTCACCGGGCGCTCCCTTGCCCAGCGGTTCGGAGACGGTCAGCGGCAGCTGCGGGGCGAGCCACGGCAGCCACCGCTGCTCCGCCTCCACCTGCCCCACCCATCGGCGGTGGCGCGGCAGCCGTACGGACATGTCGTCGCCGAGCCGGTACGTCGCGTTGTCCATGCCGGACAGCGGGACCGGCGCGATCGGCAGGTCCGCCCACCGGGGGAACTGTGCCGCGAGCAACCGCCGGACCAGGTCGATGTCGATGGACGGATCACGATCGAGCTCGCGCGTGGCGTCGAGGCCGCGACTGACGTCGCGTTCGTCGGGTCCGCCTGATGACATGTGTGCAACCCCCGGTCATGGACGGCGCCTTGGACGTCGCTCGGGGCGTCGTCCAAGGCGCTGTCGTGGATGTCGAGGCCTCATCCCACCGTCAGGGCCGAGTCCGCGTCCACTCATTTACCGTCGGTCGCACGGCGGATGGGCTCAGAACGCGAGGGCCGCGCTCTCCGTGAGGCTCGCCCGCATCTCGCAGCTGTTGCCGAAGGTCGTGGACCACGCCACTCGTCTGCCCTGCCACACGCCGTCGACGGTGACCACGACGGGCTTCCACTCCTTCGTGCAGGCCATGCTGGACGACTTGCCGACCAGCTGGGCGAACTCGCCGTTGGCGGCGAGCAGTTCGGCGCAGGCGGCGGACGCCGAGGGGTGGCTCCCGGAGGCCTTGGGCGTACAGGTCAGGGTCACGGCGCGTTGCATGGTCGCGGTGTCCGCCTCTTCGCCCTGGCCGACGGCGAGGACCAGCGACGTGGGCGCGTAGAGGCCGGCGGGGCCGGTGGTGGAGGCCTTGGACTGGGCCAGCGCCGTGCCAGAGGCTCCGGACATCACACAGGCGGCCACAACAGCGGTGGCGCCCACCGTCTTGAGGAAGAAACGCACGTCAATTCTCCTTTGATCCGAATGTTTTCCAGAATTTCTGGTTGCAGACGGGAGTTTTGCCGGTGCGGAGAGTGATCACCAAATGTGTGGTCGATTTCCGGATGCTTGTGTCCGCTCAGCGGTCACCGCATGACCGTTCGGGCAGCTCAGGGTGGGCGAGGAGATGCGGGGGGAGGCGGGTGGAGGGTGTCCATCATGTGGACCGGAGGGGATAGTGCAAGCAAGAACAACCGCCTGACCTGCAAGGACAGTTATCTCGATTTTCTACCGGAATCCAGGGTCGACCGGAAAGCATCGGTGCTAAGAGCTGCCCAGCTTGACGCTGATCCGCTGACCGGTGCCCTTCGTGCCGCTGAGATCCCCGAAGGTCAGCTTCAGGGAGGCACCCGTGACCGCCGACGTGACCGTGGCGGGCTTGGCCGTCACCGCGGACACGGCGCGGTTCCAGGTGAGCGTCAGGGAGGTCTGCGCGCGCATCGGGTCGCTGACGCAGATGACTGCGGTGCCGTCGCTCTTCTCGCTGATCTGCACCGAACAGGGCGCGCTCGCGGTGAGCTTGCCCGCAGTGCCGCCGAGCCAGAAGTTGACTCCGGGTCGCCGTCTGTGCCGCGCTCGCGCCGGGCATCAGGACGTAGGTGTACGTCCCGCTCGGGCCAGAAGGCGCCCCGTTCATCTACAACGGCCTCGTCATGGAGCATGGGCCCAGGCCACTGCTCAATGGGCCGGGCCATGCGCTGTAGCGTCAGGGGCATGAACGATCACGCAGTGGTGGATGTGGGCGACGTACGCCTGGCCTATCGGACCTGGGGCGACTCGTACGGAGCGCCCGTCGTGCTGCTGCACGGGCTCGGCGGCTCCTCGGCGACCTGGGAGCAGGTCGGGCAGGTGCTCGGCCAGGAGTGGCGGGTGTACGCGATTGACCTGCGCGGACACGGGGAGAGCGACTGGCCGGACGAGTACTCGGTCGAGCTGATGCGGGACGACGTGCTCGGCTTCCTCGACGAACTCGGCCTCGACCGCGTCGGCGTCGTCGGCCACTCCATGGGCGGGGTCGTGGCGTACCTGCTCGCCGAGGAGCACCCGGACCGCGTCGAGCGCCTCGTCCTCGAGGAGACGCCGCCGCCCTACCCACGCGACCTGGTCGAGACCCCGCGCCCCGACGAGGCCATCGACTTCGACTGGCCCGTGTCCCCCGCGATCCGCGCTCAGGTCTTCGACCCGGACCCGGAGTGGGCCGAGCGGCTCGGCGAGATCGTCGCACCGACGCTGATCGTGGCGGGCGGCCCGGACAGCAGCATGCCGCAGGAGCGTATCCCCGACATGGCCGCGGCGATCCCCGACTCCAGGACCATCCTGATTCCGGTCGGGCACTCGGTGCACGAGGGGAGCCCGCAGCAGTTCGCGGAGCAGGTCACCGAGTTCTTCACCAGCTAGTTCTCCAGCAGATGGCGGTGCGGGGCGTGGTTCGGCCACGCCCGCCGCTGACTAGGGTGGGGACGGTGTTCACCTCTCAGGGCCCCACACTCCGCGAACTGGCCGTGCAAGCTCTCTCCTCCATCGAGGACGGCTATGACCTGCTGGCCCCGAAGTTCGACCACACCCCGTTCCGTACACCCACGCGGATCCTGCACGCGGTCGCGGAGACACTGCGTGGCATCGGTCCTTTCGACGCGGGTCTCGACGTCTGCTGCGGCACCGGCGCGGGCGTGGAGACGCTGCTGCCGCTGTGCCGGGAGCGGGTCACCGGTGTCGACTTCAGCGCCGGAATGCTGGCCCGCGCGCAGGCCGCCGTGGAGCATCGGGACGGTGGGCCCGCGGTGGAATGGGTGCGGGCCGACGCCCGTGCCCTGCCCTTCGCCGAGGCATTCGATCTGGCGGTCAGCTTCGGGGCGTTCGGACACTTCCTGCCCGCCGAGCGGCCACGGCTGTTCGCGGAGGTCTACGGGGCGCTGCGGCCCGGCGGGGTCTTCGCCTTCCCGATCGGGGCGCCGCTGCCCATGACATCGCCGCTGTACTGGGCGCTGCTCGGCTTCGACGGGGCGATGCGGGTGCGGAATCTGCTGTGGCGCCCGCCGTTCGTCATGTACTACCGGACCTTCCCGCTGCGAGGTGTGCTCGAGGATCTGCGCCGGGCCGGGTTCACGACGCGGCTCCACCCGCTGGAGGAGTTCGGCCGCCGCGTCGACGGCAGCCCCCACTGGTGTCTCGTCGAGGCGCGGAAGACCTGATGGCGACCGGCTGTTCGGTCATTGGAACGCTCTGCGATAGGCCTGCGGGCTGACACCCGCGACGCGCTTGAAGCGGTCGCGGAAGGCGGTGGGCGAGCCGAAGCCGACCTGCACGGCGATGCGCTCGACGGAGTGCCCCGTCGTTTCGAGCAGGTGCTGGGCCTGCCGGATCCGCGTGCGGTGCAGCCACTGCAGCGGCGTACTGCCCGTCTGCTCGCGGAAGCGGCGCAACAGGGTGCGGGTGCTCATGCCCGCCCGGCCCGCGATGTCCTCCAGGGTGAGCTCGCGCTTGGCGTTCTCCTCCAACCAGCGCAGGAGCGGCTCGAGTTCCGAGCCCTGCGGGGTGGGCGGCGCCTCGGAGACGATGAACTGGGCCTGGCCGCCCTCGCGTTCCAGGGGCATCACCGAGAGACGGGCCGCGTCGGCGGCGACGGCGGAGCCGTAGTCCCGGCGGATCAGGTGCAGACACAGATCGAGGCCGGCGGCCGCACCGGCGGACGTCAGGATCTGCCCGTTGTCGACGTAGAGGACATCCGGGTCGACGTCGATGTCGGGATAGCACTCGGCGAGCCTGCCCGCCGCCAGCCAGTGCGTGGTGGCGCGGAGCCCGGACAGGAGGCCCGCCGCGGCGAGCGTGAAGGTGCCCGCGCAGATGGAGGCGATCCGTGTGCCGTCGGCCGCCGCGTCCCGCAGCGCGTCGAGCACCGCGTCGGGGACCGGTCTGGACACGTCGGCGATCCCGGGCACGATGATCGTGTCCGCGTCCGCGAGCCCTTCCAGACCCCATGGCGCCCGGAGCGTGAACAGACCGGCGTCGATCTGCGGCGCGGCGGCGCAGACACGCACCCGGTAGCCGGGCCGGCCGCCCGGCAGCCGGGTACGGCTGAAGACCTCGATGGGAGTGGACAGGTCGAACGGGATGACGGTGTCAAGGGCCAGGACGGCCACGGTGTGCATGGCGGCAACGTACGGCAGAGTCGTCGTCCCGCCAAGCGCGTGGCCAGGAGATAAGACCTTCTCGTACGGCATGAGCTGGCCGGAGAGCCGATGGCGGTATCTGTGCGAAGCCTGTCACTAATGCCACTGTCGGTGGACGCGGGCGCTGGCTAATCTCGGCTGCCGGGTCCCGATCGGGAGCCGCCCGATCACTCGTTCTCCGGAATCCCGAGGGCCTTCGCCGTGACCAAGTTCTTCCTGACGCTCCATGTGCTGGCCGCCATCATCGCCGTCGGCCCGGTCACTGTGGCCGCCAGCATGTTCCCCGCGACCCTGCGCCGGGCGCAGGCCGACCCGCAGGACGCGCGAGCCGTCGCCTCGCTGCGTCTGCTGCAGCGCATCTGCTCGGTGTACGCGTTCGTCGGCGTCGCCGTCCCCGTCACCGGGTTCGCGACCGCCAGCAGCCTGAATGTGCTCGGCAATGCCTGGCTGATCGCCTCGATCATCCTCACGCTGGCCGCGGCCGTGGTGCTCATCATCCTCGTGCTGCCGCGTCAGGAAGCGGCGCTCGACGCGGTGACCGGGGAAGGCGGAGGCAGCGCGGGCGGCCAACCGGCCGACGGGACGGGCGCGGTGGCCGTGGGGGAGCGCGCCAGTACCCAACTCGCCATGTACACAGGCATATTCAACCTGCTCTGGGCCACCGTCACCGTCCTCATGATCATCAGGCCGGGCTCCACGACGGGAGCCTGACCCCGGCAGGGCCGCTGTTGACCTCCGTGGAGCGAAAGCCCTAAGTTCGGTGAACGTGCGTTCACCAGCACTTTCCTTACCACGGGGGTATCAGGAATGGTCCGTGCACCACACGCTTCGCAGGCCTCTGACCGGGCTGCCCTGCCGTCGGATGCCGTCCTCTATGTCGACCTGGCGCTCGACGCCTCCGAACAGGAGCGGCTGCGCGCCGTCGCACCCGGGCAGGTCTGGTTCGCCGAACCGGACTCCGAATCTATCGGCGACGCACACGTCCTCGCCGACTCCCACATCGCACTCGGCAACCCGCGAGCGGACTGGGTGGCGAAGGCGCCGAACCTGCGATGGTTGCAACTCGCGTCCGTCGGCATCGACCGTTATGCCGGTCTCGACTGGCCTGTCCTGGGGCAGCGCCTCACCGTCACCAATCTCGGAGGGCTCTTCGCCGACCCGGTCGCGGAGACCTGTCTCGCCGGTATCCTCGCGCTCTATCGCGGTGTCGACGTGCTGGCCGGACTCCGTACCGGGGAGACCTGGTCGAAGCTCGACGTACGGCCCGGTCTGCGACTCCTTGGCGGTGCCAACGTCCTCATCCTGGGCCGAGGATCCATCGCCTCGCGCCTCGCCGAACTCCTCGCGCCCTTCGGCTGCTCCGTCACGCACTTCGCACGGAGCGACGGCGACATTCGCACCCGGCAGGAACTCGATGCCCGGCTGCCCGACTTCGACATCGTCGTGGGGCTGCTGCCGGGTACGGACGAGACCGCCGACCTCTTCGACCGGCGGCGCATCGACCGGCTGTGCCCCGGTGCTGTCTTCGTGAACGCGGGCCGCGGCACCCTGGCCGACGAGGACGCCCTGGTCGCCGCCCTCGCATCGGGCCGTCTCGGCGGTGCGGTCCTCGACGTCACGCGTGAGGAGCCGCTGCCCGCCGGGCACCCGCTGTGGAGCTGCCCGAACGTCATCCTCACCCAGCACACCGCGGGCGGCTCACGCGACGAGACGGAGCGGATACTCGACCTGTTCGAGGACAACTGGCAGCGGCTCGCGGGTGGAGAGCCGCTGCGCAACGTCGTGCGGTGGTCCAAGGGGTATTGAGGGGGCTAGGGCAGGAAGTGGAAGCCCGGCCTCGGATGCATGAGGAAGTCATGGTGCGAGATGTTCCACGCGTACGCACCCGCCATCGAGAAGACCACCCGGTCCCCGGCCCGCAGGCCCGCCACCGGAACCCGCCGGGACAGGACGTCCTTCGGCGTGCACAACTGCCCCGCGAACGTCACCCGGTCCTGCAGCGCCTCGGACCGGGGCCAGGGATGAGGCCACGGCTCGCGCGCGGGGAGCACGGTGCAGGGCTGGTCGTGGCCCTTGGCCGCGGGGGTGCGCAGATGGTGGGTGCCGCCGCGCACCACGGCGAACTCCTCGCCATGGCTCTGCTTCACGTCAAGGACCTCACTGGCGTACCAACCGCAGTACGCGGTCAGCGCCCGCCCCGGCTCGATGCGGAGCGTCAGGTCGGGGTGCGGCGCACAGAGCCGGGCGAGGCCGTCGCCGTACCGGGCCCAGTCGAAGCGCGCGCCGGGGTCGGCGTAGTCCACGCTCATCCCGCCGCCGACGTTCACCTCCGTCAGCCGGATGCCGTGGCGCCGGGCGAGCTCCTGCGACCAGGTCACGATGGATTCGGCGACCGCGAGCTGCCGCGGTGCGTCGAGTCCGCTGGCCAAATGGGCGTGCGTGCCGAGCAGATGAAGCCGGGGGAAGTCGCCGCCGGTGAACCCGTGGACCACGGAGTCCGCTTCGGCCGGGTCGATGCCGAACGGAGTGGGCCGCCCACCCATCGTGAGTGAACTCCCCGCCAGCGCCGCGTCGTTGAGGGCGAGGTTGAACCGCAGCAGGACACCGACGCGGGCGTGCGGTACGACGCGGGCGGCGATCGCGGCCAGCATCCGCAGCTCGTAGGCGCTCTCCACATGGAAGCGCTCCACGCCGAGCTCAAGGGCGGCCGTGATCTCGTCCGGCGTCTTGCCGGGCCCGCCGAAGGCCAGCGGGCGTCCCGCCACCGCCTTGGCGACATGGGCGAGTTCGCCGCCCGACGAGACCTCGTAGCCGTCGACGTGCGGGCCGAGCGCGGTCAGTATTTCCGGCTCCGGATTGGCCTTGGCGGCGTAGTAGAGCTCGACCTGCCGGGGGAGCGCGGCGCGCACGGCGGCGGCGTGAGCGCCGAGGGTCGACAGGTCGTACAGGTAGGCGGGCAGTTCCTCCGGGGCCAGGTCGAGGGCACGCTCACGTACGGCGGGAGTGGGGGCGGTCATCCGGCGGTGCTCCAAGGTGCGTCGGTGCGGGCGCCCAGGTCCCGCACGTGCTCGGTGAGCGGAAAGGGGGAAGTGAGGCGGACGTACCCCGCGTCCCGGTCGGCCTTGCGCTCCCAGCGGGTGAGCAGATTGGCCTTGGCGGGCAGCGGCACTCCGGCGAGCAGGGCGCTGAGCCGGGGCGGGCAGCCGTGCGTGTCGGCGAACTCCCGCAGGGTGGAACGGACGTGGGACCACAGGGCGGGCTCGGTGTGCGGATGGAGGTCGGCGAGGGCGGCGAGCAGTTCGGCGACGTGGTTGACCAGCAGGCAGTAGACGACGCGGTCCCAGCCGCGCTGCGCGTCGTACGTCATCGGGTCCGCGACCTCGGGCGGGAGCGCGGCCAGGGTCTTGGCGTGACGCTCGGGGAGGAGCTTGGTGCCCTCCAGGTCACGGAAGAGCACCTGGGCGGGCATGCCGTCGTCGTCGACGCAGACAAGGACGTTCTGCAGATGCGGTTCGAGCACCAGGCCGTGGTCGAAGTACGCGGCGAGCACCGGCGGCAGCAGGAGCCGCAGATACGTCCGCCACCATTCGAGAGCCCGCTGCGGCCCCGCCCCCTCAAGGAGGCGCGAGATGTGCCCGGGCCCCGTCGGATACTCGTCCGCGACGGCCGCGGCGAGCAGCGGCGTCGTGCAGGGAAGGAGCCGCCCTGTCAGGCCCTCACGGACGATGACACCGAATCCTTCCAGGAGGGCGAGGTCGGGGCGGCCGTCGGGGCCCGCGAGTGCCAGGCTGCGGTAGGCGGGCTCGCGGAGCACGGCGCTGCCCGGGAAGCGGGTTGCGAGGTCGTCCAGGGCGCCTTCGAGTACGCGGGTGAGCGCGACGGCACCCGAAAGCTCGTAACTGGCGTTCTTTCGCAGGCAGTTGGTGATGCGGACGTTCAGGCTGAACTTGAGGAAGGTGTCACCGTCGTACAGCGTGCGTACAGAGGCGGTGGCCGCGAAGGGGGACCCGCCGGGTCCCAGGTCGATGACGTCTTCACGGTCCAGGGCGGCGCGCAGCCCTTGGTGCTCACGCAGCAGGTCGTACTGCCAGGGGTGCACGGGAAGCAGCCGGTAGCCGTCCGGCACGGTCCCGAGACGGTCGAGCGGGTCCGTGGCGCCCGGCCGCGCCGACTCCTCGGCGATGAGGTGGTTCCGTACGGCGAGGTGGCGCAGCGGGAAGGCGGCCGCGGTCTCGGGGGCGTACGCGGACCAGTCGGCGAGGTCGCCGCCGCGGGCCTTGGGGGTGGGGTGGAAGCGGTGGCCGAACAGCAGGGACTGCTCGGATGCGAGGTAGTCCGCGAGCCACTTCGGGGCCGTGTCCGTGACGGGGGCCGCCCCCCTGGCGGGCGCCGGACGGGCGGCGGCGATCGCGGCGCTGACACCTTCATGGCTGGAAGCGATCTGCTCGAGGAACTCCTCATTGCTCACGCCCGTGCGCAGCGAGAGCTCGGCGTGCGTGTACTCGGCAAGGCGCGGCCAGTCCACCTCCACCCAGCCGCCGTCCCGCTGCTCGGTCACAGGACCGGTGAAGCGATGGGCGCCGAGGAGGGACGCACGGCGCAGCGCGACACGCAGGAGAACCCCGCGGCGCGGCAGTCTGAGCAGGAGATCGCCGTCGACGACGGCGGTCTGGTGCTCGGGCCCCGAGACCTCGCGCAGCAGGCAGTTGAGGAGGGTGTGCGTCACGGCTTGGTCGGCGCTGGGCAGGCCGGTGGGCGCGGCGCCGGCGACGGGGGCGCCCGCGAGGAGGGCGGCGGACTGGGCGGGCAGTGCGGACGGGGCGGAGAACGTGCCGGTCGGCAAGGACATCAACGGCTCCAGCGGATGCGGGGCGAGCGGCGGAACAGGGCGGGAAGAGTGGCGACGGCCAGGGCTATCAGGGCGACAGCGGTGCCGGTCGGTGGGGGCGCGGGCGGGCCGAGGAGGCTGTTGACGGCCGCTGCCGCGCGTCCGGCGGCGACCGCGCCCCCTTTGGAGACGAGCTCCAGGGTGCCGAACATCGCGCCGGGGGGTCTGCCGTGGGCGCACTCGGCGGCCGGCACGGACAGGCTGACGAGACCGAACCCGGCGGCGGCATACGCCGACGATGCGGTGACCATCATGAAGTCCCCGTCCTCCCCGTCCTCCGCAGGTAGTTGGGCCCTGTCGTGTAGTGCTTGTTGATGTCGGCGGCCCCGGAGCGCTCCTTCGAGAGCAGGGTGCCCGCGGTGACCATCGCTTTGACGGGCAGCTCCGCCGCGTCCAGTACGTGCGCCCGCAACAGCGCGCCGGGCTCGCCGGGACCCGTGCCGAGCCGCTCGACGGCCTCGGCGAGCCTTTCGCGCACCAGCCGGAGCAGCCGCTCCAGCGGGGCGTGGCCGTGCCGGGCGAGCCCGAAGGCGTAGGAGCCCGCGCAGAGGTGGACGGTGATGGTGGTGAACAGATCGAGCACGGGGCGGTCCCCGTCGACGAAGATCCTCGCGTCGTCGAACTCCGCCGGGTCCGGCGCCTGTTGTCCCATTGCGCCGCGCAGTCGGGCGAGGTTGACGCGCGGCCCGTCGTTGTCCTTGAACAGCAGCCGCAGCCGAGTGCGGTGGTACGGGCCGCTGTCCGAGCCGTCGCCCGTGCACTCGTCCATCACCAGCGAGATGTTCTGCTGGTGCGACTCCAGGGCGAATCCGTAGGCGAAGAGGGTGGTCTGCCAGTCGAAGAGGAGGGCGAGTGTGGCGTCCAGGAGGGCGAGAGGATCGCCGCCGTAGAAGCGTTCGGCGAGGTGGTCGATCACTAGCCGGTCGCCACCGGGTGCCGGGCACAGGAGCGCGGCCATCGGCACGACGACGGCGCCGTCGAGACCGGCGGGGTAGCGGCGCAGGAGCACGGCGAGGAGTTCATGCCCGGCATGGGCGAAGCAGGTCTCGTCCGCGTGCAGGACGACCCCCTGAAACCTGGGCTCGCGGGCGACGACGGTTTCGATGAGGCGCTGCCCCGCGGCGCCGTCGATGAGGGTGCCCGGCTTGATCGTACGCCGGTTGCGCAGGCCCAAAGTGGCGGTGGCGAGCGGCAGTTTGAGGTGCTGGGTGGGGTGGGAGGACAGGGCGACGGTACGCATCGACAGGGTCGGTACGACATCGGGTCCGGGCCCGTCGATGAGCCGGGCCCGCCCGTCGAGCCCCGTTTCGCGCAGCGCGTCCCGCAGGGGGCCGTCGGCGGTCAAGGGGTGCACGGGGAGCAGGAGATGGCTCCCTTCGAGCTCGGGCGCGCCGGCTGCGCCAGGTGAGAGCCATGAGCCGGTGCTGTCCCCGACCGTGCTGCCGCCGACGGTGACTGCCTCGCGGGGCAGAGCGAGCCGCCGCAGCGCGAAGGTGGGGTGGAACTCGGGTGCGTACGCACGCAGTTGGTTGACGGAGAGCCCGGCCCTGCCGCGTGAGGTCGGATACACGGGGTGATCCGCCCGCGCGGCGAGCGTGTCGTATCCGAGCCCGCCCGCGATTCCGGTCCAGGCGGCGGGATCCCCGCCGTACCGACCGACGAGGAGGGTGTCCGCCTCGTCCTTCGTCCCGGCGTGCAGCCGCATGGCGTCGAGCGCCTGCTCGCACTCCGCGGCGAGGGCTTCGAATCCGCCACGGTCGACGGGGTCGGCGAGGTCACGCAGGGCGGACAGAATGCTGCCCGCGTCGGTGAGCTCGGCACCGTCGGACTCCCGCCGGAGCAGGGGGAGCCGGGCGGCGTACGTCCCTTGATAGCCGTCCGTCTGGACGGGCATCAGCAGGGCGTCGTCGGGCCGCGTCGCGGCAACCCTGGTGGCGGCTTCAGCCGTCGCGGAGTCGTCCCGCACCGCCACCTCCACCGGCAGCTTCAGCCACAAGCCGTCCGTATGCCGCACCGCCCCGCTCCGGGTGCGCCACCCCACCACGTCCTCGCGCAGGAGAGCGCTCAGCACGCGTAACAGGAGCTCACCCTCGACGTCCGAGCCCGAGCCCACGCTGTCGGCGGCCGAAGGCGCCCCGCCCGTCCTGACCGACCCGACCCACCCGCCCGTCACGGTGTGATCTCCCAGCGATGCTCGGCGAGGAAGCCCGCCACGGCCCGGTCCACCGCTCCCTGCTCGGTGCCGGTGGCGCGGACCACGCCGAGGAAGTCCCGGTTGGTGCGGTGGAGTTCGTGCCGTTCGCCGATTTCCCGCAGCGGTCGGTACGTCAGCCGCACATCGCCCACCGTCACTTCGCACGCGCGCGGGGCGGCTGTCAGCGTTCCGGCGCTCTGCGCGCACGGGTAGTCGAGCCGCGCCCGGCCGTCCGTCCGCGCGCCCAGGTCCGAGGGGAGCGGCTCGCCCAGGTGCGTCCGCAGGATGTGCTCGAAGAGCGGTATGTCCAGGAGCTGCGCGAGGAGCAGGTCGCACTGGTCGCCGATGGCGCGGTAGTTGACCTCGATGAGCCGTGCCCGCCCCGCCGCCACCACGAACTCCGTGTGGCAGGCGCCGAACCCCACACCCAGCGCGTCCAGTTGGGCGAGGACCTGAGCCGTCACCGCCTCCGGATGTGCGGGGACGAACGTCATCCGCTCCTCGATGAAGTACGGCGGCGGCGACACCGCCGTGCGGAAGCCGCCCAGGACGTGCCGGACACGGCCGTCGCCCAGAGTCTCCAAGGTGCACAGCTCCCCGGCGAGATACTCCTCGACGACCAGCGCGGCTCCCGGCCGTCGTGTCTGAATCTCCGCGCACCGCCGCTCCAGCTGTCCGGGCCCGTCGACCAGCACCACGTCCTCGCTCGCCACGCCCTCCCTCGGCTTGACCACGCACGGGAACGGCACGTCGAGTGCGCGGAGCTCCGTCGGATTCTGCCCCGCGGAGAGTTCCGCCGACCAGACCGCGTCGACGCCCGCAGCCGTGAGATGGCGCCGCATCTGCGCCTTGTCCTTGGTCCGCAGTGCCGTCCGCCAGTCCTTGCCGGGCAGCCCGAAGTACTCGGCGGCCAGTGCGGCTTGAGTCTGCAGATGGTCGCTGTTGGTGAAGACCGCGTCGGGGGAGTGATGTGCGGAGATCCGGCTGATGACGGCGCGGAAATCGCGTACGTCGCACTCAAGGATCTCCAGGCCACTCAGGATCTCCTGGGCGGGGCCGTTCCGGTGGGCATCCGGTTGATCGGTGAGGAGGGTGACGTCGAGGCCGAGCCCGCGCGCGGCGGGCAGAAAGCCTTCGGTGACGGAGTCGGTGGGGTTGCGGGCAAGGACGTACAGCCGCATGGGCGGGTCCACTTCAGGGTGCGAGCGGATGAGCGGGTGAGGGAGGGGCGCCGATTTTGCCGGCGGTTCGATGTCCGTCGCCTCGGCTACGTCCTCAAGGACGTACTCCGCGGCTTGGACACCGATGCCCGACATCCACGTCACGTGCGCACAGCGCCAACGCGCCGAATTCGGCGGCGAGTAGACGGATCCGCCGCGCGGAAAGGCTGTCTGGCGGGACGGCCCTAGCGATCTTGGACACGGAGTGAGAGTTTAGGTTAGGTATGCCTAATGATGTCAATTCGCCGTGGCGGTTGGGCCACTCGTCACGGGGAGGTGGGCGGCGCGCCGTTCGGGATGAGGCAAACTCAAGGAAAATAAGGTAAGCCTTACCTAGTTCGCGGTGGATGGATCCACCGGCGAGCTATCGATGGACCTGCTTTCCGAGGAGTACCAGTGCCGCTGACCGTGGCCCCGGACCTGGCGCCGACCGCCACCGCCCTGAGCCCCACCGCCCTGAGCCCCGCCGACCTGCTCGCCGCGACCTATCAACGGCTCGCCGCGCACTGTGAGACGCTCGCCGTCACGGTGGTGCAACCCGGTTCGACCGCGGGGCAAGGGTGGTTCACCGGTGCCGAACTGACGTTGCATCAAGATGCCCGGGAAGCCTTCGTCGAGGCGGAGGCCACGCGCATCCGCGTCGGTCACGACCACACCCCGCGCCCGGATGTCGCCGCGTCGCGCGCCCTGCACGGCTACCTCTGGTCGGTGTCGCTGCTGATGAGCGGCGCCTGGTACCTGGAGCGGCGCGTGCCGCGCGTCCGCCCGCAGGACGTACGCGTCCACGTGGAGACCGGTGCCTTCGAGGTCGTCCCCGGTTCCTTCGCCTGTCTTCCGGACGACCCGGCGGCAGGGCTCCCCGGAACCCGGGTCTTTCCCGACGAGGAGTCGCTGCGCGTCGAACTCCGCGCCGCGGTCGTGGCGCACATGCGGCCGCTGCTCACGGCGATGGGCCCTCAGCTGCGGCGCAGGCGAAGGGTGTTGTGGGGCATGGCCGGGGACGATCTCATCTCCGGGATCTGGTACCTGGGGCGCATGCTCGGCCAGGAGGACGAGGCGCTGCGGGCGGTGGACGCCCTGCTCCCGGGCCCCGTCGACCCCTTCCCCGGCGGCGCCGCCTTCCGTCACCTGACGACCCGCGACGGTGAGCGGCATCCGACCCGCACCCGTCTCGGCTGCTGCCTCTACTACACGATCCGGGCCGCGGAGGCGTGCGGCACCTGCCCGCGCGTCTGCGACTCACAGCGACTGCGGAGGCTGGAGGGGGACATCGACACGGCTGATGTGCCGTCGGAAATCGTCAGCGAAACCGGGCAGTGAAATCGTGATAGGGAATCTGGCGTAGCCCCTCGCACACGACAGGATGACGCCCATGTCCCCGTCCACGACCGAGCCGCGTACGCCGTCCGAGCCGTCCGAGCCGTCTGAGCCGTCTGAGCTGTTCCGGGTTCCCGTCATCGACATCACGCCGTACGTCGACGGCGGCTCGGCGGCCGAACGCGACCGTGTGGCACGCGAGATGGACGACGCCTGCGCCCGCGTCGGCTTCGTCCAGATCCTCGGCCACGGCATTCCCGACGAGACGGTGGACGGTCTGACAGCTGCCGTGGACGGGTTTTTCGGACTGCCTCCGGAGGCGAAGAAGAGCTACCGCGTGACCGGGGCGAACCGCGGCTACAGCCCGCCCAAGAGCGAATCCCTCAGCCTGAGTCTCGGCGTGGAGTCCGCCGGACGCATGAACGACTTCTTCGAAGCGTTCAACATCGGCACCGAAGCCCGCTCGTTCCCCGGACTCGGCCTG
This sequence comes from Streptomyces sp. NPDC056486, assembly GCF_042795295.1. Lineage (NCBI taxonomy): Bacteria > Bacillati > Actinomycetota > Actinomycetes > Kitasatosporales > Streptomycetaceae > Streptomyces > Streptomyces sp. NPDC056486. The sequence continues at coordinate 16,677 of NZ_JBHTSF010000077.1, read as the reverse complement.
TCCGAGGACGACTACGGGCTCAACGTCTGGCCCGCTCAGGTCGACGGCTTCCAACCGGCCGTGCTCGGCTACTTCGCCCGGGCCGGTCGCGTGGCACGCACCCTGACCCGGATCTTCGCGGACGCCCTGGGGGAGCCGTCCGGCTTCTTCGAGCCGCTGACCGATCACTCCATCGACGTACTGCGCATGAACAACTACGCCCTGCCCGAAGGAACCGTCAGTCTCGACGGCGACCTGACGGGGATGGGGGAGCACACCGACTACGGCCTGGTCACCGTGTTGTGGGCGGACCAGGTCGCCGGTCTTCAGGTGCTCGGCGCCGACGGGGCCTGGCACGACGTTTCCCCCGTCGACGGTGCGCTCCTGGTCAACCTCGGCGACCTCACCGCCCGGCTCACCAACGACCGCTGGATGTCCACCCTGCACCGCGTCAAGCCGCCGATCGTCGACGGGGGCATCGTCCGGCGCCGGTCCGTCGCCTACTTCCACGACGGCAACGTCGACGCGGTCGTCTCCACACTGCCGAGCCACCTGGACGCCGCCGACGAACTCGCCTACGAACCGATCCTCGTACGCGACCACATCAAGGCGAAGCTGGCGGGGTCCCGGCAGGGCAAGGCGAACGCGGCGGCCGTCCGGGAGGCGGCGCGGGTGCGCGCGGCCGCGGGGCGGGAGGCCGACAAGGGCGGCTCCGCGGCCGACTCGGGTTCCGTCACACCTGGTTGAGGGAGGTGCGGATCGCCTCCAGGGCCTCGGTGATGTTCGCTTCGGCGGCCGCCTTGTCGAGGCCGAGCCCGGCGAGCGTGCCCGTGCCGCCCTCCGCCTCCAGGAGCGAGAGGAGGATGTGCTCGGTGCCGATGTAGTTGTGACCGAGCCGGAGCGCCTCGCGGTAGGTGAGCTCCAGGACCTTCTTCGCCCCGGCGTCGTACGGGATGAGGTCGGGAACCTCGCCGACCGCGGGAGGCAGCGTTTCGGTGACGCTCTCGCGGATCGCGGCGAGCGAACCCCCCTGCGCGACGAGCGCCTTCGCGGCGAGTGCGTCCGGCTCGGTCAGGAGGGCGAGGGTCAGATGGCCGGGGCCGATCTCGTCGTTGCCCGCCGCTCGGGCCTCCTCCTGCGCTGCCATGACCACGTTCTTCGCCCTGAGGGTGAACCGGCTGAAGCCCTGTCGGGGGTCGAGGTCCGACATCTCGCCGGGGTCCTTGGCCACGAACCGCTTCTGGGCCGCCTGCCGGGTGACCCCCATGCTCTTGCCGATGTCCGTCCACGAGGCGCCCGAGCGGCGCGCCTGGTCCACGAAGTGTCCGATCAGATGGTCGGCGACATCACCGAGGTGATCGGCGGCGATCACGGCGTCGGAGAGCTGGTCGAGTGCTTCGGGGTGGGCCTTCTTGATGACCTGGATCAGATCGTCGAGACGGATGGGCTGCGTGGGCTGCACGGGCTGCGTCATGTGTCAACGGTAGGTTGACAGTGGAGAGGGTGTCAACCCCAAGTTGACAGTCGGGTTCACTCCGACGAGTGGAGTGAGGGAGTGGCTCCCGCGCCTACTCCGCCCAAGGGGAGTTCTGGATGACCTCGACGAAGTCGCCGCGGGTGTAGCCGGGGACGAAGTGCTCAAGGACGTCGGCCTTCACGTTTCCGAAGGTGGTCTCCGGCTTGGGGGCGATGCCTTCGGTGAACGCCTCCAGGATCCGCCGCTTGAAGTCGGGGCGGGGGTGCAGTGCGATGATCTCGGCGCGGTCGTCGGCGGTCAGGTCGTCATAGCCGATGCCCAGGACGTCGTACTCCACCCCGGCCGTGACCAGGGCGACCTCCGGCTCCATGAACTCCGGGATGCCCGGGGTCGTGTGGAGGGCGATCGCGGTCCACACCCGGCGCACGCTGTCCTCCGGTACGCCGTGACCGTGCAGGAAGCCGCGGGCCTCCTCGGCGCTGTCCACCTCGAAGCGGCGGCCACTGTCCCGAAACCGCTCGCCCAGGCCCAGGTCGTGGAACATCGCGCCGATGTAGAGCAGCTCGGGATCGAAGCTCAGCCCGCGCCGGCCGCCCTGCAGGCTGCCGAACCAGAAGACGCGGCGGGAGTGGTGGTAGATCAGCTCGCTCGTCGTGTCCCGCACCAGCTCGGTGGCCGCGGCGGCCAGCTTGGTGTCCGGCACGGACACTCCGGCGGCGGAAGAAGCGTGGACGGTCATGGCGTGACTCCGGTCTTCATGCGTGACTCCGGTCTTCATGGAGGAGGCGGGGGGCGGGTCTCTGTCGGCCGTTGGAACCAGCCTGCTCGACGTACGTGTCTGACGGCCATGTCCCTGTGGACAGGTACCCCACACATCTGGACACGCTCTGCCGCTACCGTGGTCCCGTGCCCGAGCCACCGGACGGACCCCGCCCCCACCACGTCTGCGTACTGGCCTTCGACGGCGTGCGCCTCCTCGACGTCGCGGCCCCCTTGGAAGTCTTCGCCACCGCGGCCCGCTACACCGGTGGCGGTTACACCGTGCGGGTCTGCACCCCCGACGGGCGCGACGTCAGGACCTCCACCGGGCTGCGGATCGCGGCCGATCTGCCGGCGGCCGATGTGGGCGCCGCGGACACGCTCGTCGTACCCGGCCACGCCGAGCTCGTCACGTTCGCCGAACGGCCCGACCTCGTCGAGCTCGTGGCCCAACTGGCAGGCGGGTCCGGGCGGGTGACCGCCGTGTGCACTGGGGCCTTCGCCCTGGCCGCGGCGGGACTCCTGCACGGGCGAAGGGCGACCACGCACTGGGAGCACGCGGCGAAGCTGGCCCGGCTCTACCCCGACACCACCGTCACCCCGGATGCCATCTACGTCCAGGACGGGCCCGTCTTCACCTCGGCCGGGGTCACCGCCGGCATCGACGTCTGCCTGGCTCTCGTGGAACAGGACCACGGTCCCGACACCGCGCGGCGGGTCGCCCGGGACCTCGTCGTCTTCCTGCAGCGGCCCGGCGGACAGTCCCAGTTCTCCGCCGCCTCACGCACCCCGGCGACCAGTCATCCGCTGTTGCGCCCGCTCCTCGACGCCATCGCCGCCGACCCGGCGGCCGACCACCGCCTGGCGACCCTGGCCGGGCGGGCCGCCGTGAGCCCCCGGCATCTGACCCGGCTCTTCTCGCGGCAGCTCGGCACCAGCCCGGCCGCGTATGTGGAGTCCCTCAGACTCGAGGCGGCCCGCATGCTCCTCGAAAGCGGCGCGAGCGTCACGGACGCGGCCGAGCGCAGCGGCCTCGGCAGCGACGAGACGCTGCGCAGGGCCTTCGCCCGGCATCTGGGGACGACGCCGTCCGCGTACGCCGCACGCTTCCGGACGACACGGGCGGGTACCTGAGACGTCGGCCGCCGCCAGGTGCCAGGTGTCAGCCGTCTGTCAGGAGACGATCGAGCGTTGCCCGGCCCGCGACTCCCCAGGTGCGCTTCCCGCCAGGGAGGCCCTGTTCCCCCGCCCGGCCGATGTGGATGAGGCCGACGGCCCGGTAGACGGCCCAGCCCCGGGCGCGCCGGACGGTCGCCTCGTCGGCGTGGGCGTACGTGTCGAAGAACCGTGCTGCCGCGCCCGCGGGGAGCAGCAGCCACGCGGCCGAGAGATCGGTCGCCGGGTCGCCCGCGCACATTTCACCGAAGTCGATCACACCGGACAGCGTCCCGCCGGAGACGACGACATTCGCGGGATGAAGGTCACCGTGCAGCCAGACCGGCGGGCCTTGCGGACCGGGAGCCGAGACGGCGTCCTCCCAGATGTCCCGGGCTCCGGTGAAATCGACGCCGGAGGCGATGTCCTTGAGGCCTTCGGTGAAGTCGTGCGCGAGGGTGCCGAGGGGAACGCCCCGCGACGGGTTGGCCGGTGCGTCGGCGGGCGCGTCCACGTGGAGCGCCCTGAGGAATTCCGCCAGCGCGTCGGCCGCGTGGTCGTCGCGGCTGATAGTGGCACGGTCGAGAGGTTCGCCGGGGACCCAGGTCGCGATGGTCCAGTGCTTGGGGAAGCGTGTGGACGGTTCACCGATCCGCAGGGGTGTCGGCACCGGGAGCGGAAGGCGCGGGGCCAGGGCGGGGAGCCAGTGGTGCTCTTTGCGCAGGAGATCCGGAGCGCGTTCCGTGCAGGGGAGCCGTACGGCCAACTCATCGCCCAGACGCCAGAGTTGGTTGTCCCAGCCGGTGACCGTCCCGTGGAGGTCAAGGTCCGCGAGGTCGGGATGCTGCTCATGGAGCAGGGAACGGACCAGTGCCTCATCGATCTCGAAGACGTCGCTCATGCGCGCGGAATCCACTCCTCATGGTGTCGGTAGTCGGCCGATGACCATACTCTCCGCCGCCCTGGCCTCAGCCTGCGCGCGCTCCGCCCACCGCACCGCGGGGCCCATGGCGAGGCCCGCCACGAGGAAGATCCCGCCCAGGAGCAGCCAGCCGGGTACGCCCCACACCACGAGGAGCGAGGTGAGCAGGAGCGGGCCGAGGGTACGGGCGACGGGGACTCCGGTGCCGAAGAACCCCTGATACTGGCCCACTTGGTGCGCGGGCGCCAGGCCGAAGCTGATCTGCCAGGAGCCCGCGGACTGCTGCATCTCCGCGATGACCTGGAGCACCGCACCCGCCACCAGGATCGCCACGGTCGTCCACACCGGAAGTCCCGCGGCGGAGAATGCGAAGACCCCGCACGAGGCGAGCATGACGAGACCGGAGTGCCGCACTGCACGCGTGGCCGTGCGCGGACCACTGACGCCACGAGCCATGCGGACCTGGAAGGCCATCACCGCAAGGGTGTTGAGGACGAAGAGCGCCGAGACCAGCCAGCTCGGCGCGTCCGTCCGGTCCACCACCCACAGCGGAATCGCGAGGCTCAGCAGCGGCATCCGCAGCAGCAGGACCGCGTTGAGCGCGGTGATGACGGCGTACGGCCGGTCGCGGAGCACGGCAAGGCGCGGCTCGCCCTGTTCGCGGGCCACGGACCGCGGCACCGCGGGCAGTCGGAGCAGTACGAGCGCGCAGAGCAGGAAGCCGGCCGCGTCCAGCGCGAAGACCGCCAGATACGCCCCCTGCGTGTCGTGCTGCAGGGCGAGGCCACCGAGCGCGGCACCGACGGCGAGACCGGCGTTGAGCGTGGACTGGAGGTGGGCCAGTACGCCGGTACGCGCCACGGGGGTCACCAGACCCGCGAGCAGCGCCTGCCGTGCCGCGGCGAGCCCGCACTGGGCGACGGCGTACAGGCAGGCCGCGACGAGGAACGGGACGAAGGAGCGGATGAACAGGAAGGAGGCGACCGACGCGCTGGTGGCCAGGGCAAGCAGTACCGCCGTGCCGCGCGGCCCCTTGCGGTCGGCCAGCGCGCCCAGCGGCACACCCGTCACGGAACCGATGGCCCAGGCGGCCGTGAGCGCGAGCCCGATCTGCGTGGGGGAGAGACCGGCGACCCGGGTGAAGTACAGGGCCGACGTCACGTAGTAGGCGCCGTCGCCGAGCGAGTTGCTCAGCTGGGCGGCGGCGAGCACGCGTGGCGCTCCGGCCGGCGGCAGGATCTGAATCGGCACAAGGCTCCCCGGGCAGGCGGCCGTTGGGCCGTCTCTTCGCTGATGAGGAGAGGCTAGCCAGCCGAATGATCGGGTCCGTGGACCATTTGTGCGTCGTGAGCCTGGGCCAATTCCCGCCCTGCCGCATCAGCCGGGCCGTCGCACCATGAAGACATCTACCGGGTCTTCGCTCTCGACGCTGAAACCGTGGCGCTCGTAGAGGCGGCGGGCCGCGCTGCCCTGCAGGACGTTCAGGCGGACGACGGAGCCCTCGGCGTCGGTCCGGCCGAGCAGCTCGCGCAACACGGCGGAGCCGAGGCCACGCCCCTGGAGCGCCGGGTCGAGGTAGAAGTGCTCGAGCCACTGCCCGCCCTCGGCCGGTCGCAGGGACACACACCCTGCGAAGGCGCCGTCGGCGACGACGATCGAGGTGTGCCGGGGAGAGAACGCGTCCCGCAGTCTCTGGCGCACCCGATGCTCGTCGAACCGGCCGAGCCGCTCAAGATCCGGGCGCATCACGATCGCACGCAGCTCGACCATGGCCTCGACATCGATGGGCTCGGCGGCCCGCAGCACCCATCCCGGGGCAGGTGCCGCAGGTGCCGCCGCCTCCGGCGACTGCTTCACATGCGTAGTCATGGCCGAAGTATCCCCTGGTCACCGCCGGGTGGCCGCGGTGGCCGTGGCGGCCTCTCAGCGTGTGACCTGCCAGCTGAGCGAACCGGTCAGGAGCTTCCGCAGTTCCGGGGCGCGGACCGCTTCGGTCGGGTCGGTGGCGCGTGCCGTGACGGTGTGCGGGCGGCCGTCGGCGGGCACCCCGAGCGTGCCGGCGGTCACGCTGCTCTCGCCCCGCGCCTGCCGTGCCTCGCGGCCGTCGACGTACCAGCGCACCCGTGCGTGGGAGGAGGCATCGACACGCATCCGCTCGGTACCGCGCACCTGCCGGCCGGTGGGTGTGACACCGGTGAGGGCGGGCGCGTGCTTGTGGAAGCCCGCGATCATCGCCTCACGCCCGGGCAGATTGAACTCGCGGCCCAGCGTGCGCATGATCGAGTCCTCGGTGGGCCGGTTGAGACCGTGCCCGTGGTAGCCACCGCCTTCGTACGCGCCGACCTTGCCGCCGTCCGGTGATTCCTGGCCCAGCCAGTTGTGCCACTTCGTCTTCTGCGCGGCCATCTCGGCGGCGCTGAGCTTGGTGAGGTTGGACTCGCCCGGCTCGGGGCCGGTGTAGGTGCTTTCGTCGTACCAGTACTCGTCGGCGAGCTTGCCGAGCGAGTGGCCTGTCTCGTGGACGGCGACCTGATCGGAGTCGGGGTGGTCGGAGGAGGCGGTGCCGATGCCGTCGTACCCGGAAGGCGAGGTGATGGCGTTGTAGCCCGCACCGCCGTACTTGGTCGAGTTGCTGAGCACGATGACGAGGTCGGGGTCGGCGGCCTTGCCGGCGTACGCCTCGACCTTGTTGGTGTCGACGCACAGCAGCCGCTCGATGCCGTCGCAGAAGAACGCCGAGTTCAGGGCGGTGTTCTTGCGGACGTCGCTGGTCGGGTCGCCCGAGACGCCGGACTGCTGCGAGTGCGCGTCGACGGCCCAGACGTTGAAGAGGTCCTCGTACTCGGCGTACGGCTCGACGGCGGCCATCTCCTTCCACTTGGTGCGCACGTCGGCGTGGAAGTCCTCCTGCTGGGCCGCGGTGTAGCCGTCGCCGATGAAGACGACATCGACCTTGGTGTCGCTCGCTCCGGCCTCCACGATCGGTAGGACATCGCCGTCGTCCTGGATCGTGGCCTGCTGCTTCTTGTTGAGCGGGGCGGAGGCGGGAACCTGGGTGTGGCGGGGGTGGCTGCCGGGTCCTGTGAAGTACTCGACCTCGACGTGGTCGGCATGATCGGCGCTGTCGCCGCGACTCTGGCCCGCCGCGACCGGCGCGGTGGCGGCGAGCGCCGACGCCAGGGTCACACCGATGGCCACGGTGAGACGCTTGCGGGATATGTGGGACGCGCGTCTACGCATGGAAGATCTCCCGGGAATCTGCGCAGACTCGGGGATCGGCAAGTCCGCGACATAAGTGGGGGGTTAAGGGAGCTTAAGGCGCGGTTCAATGTAGGGGTTGTCGGGAAGTCAGGCAATGCCCGAGGCGCAAGGTGACCGTGGGAATGGTGAGTTCGCGCCACAGGGTCCCAAGTTCACGTGTTCCAGACCTCGATGAACTCGGCTCGGATCCGGAGAGGACGACGAAGAGATGACGGAGAGCGGACTTGGGGGGCCAGGAGGATTTGGGGGGCCAGGAGGGCCTGGAGGCGTACGGCTCGACGAGCCCGCGGAGATCGGGCGTCGCGTCCTGCGTCTTCGCACAGAACTCGGTCTGACCCAACGGCAGTTGGCCGAGCCCGCGTACACGCCTGCGTACGTCTCCACGCTCGAGTCGGGCAAGGTGCGGCCGTCCGAGGCCGCCCTTCGGCACTTGGCCGAGCGTCTCGGAGTCACGCCCGGGGAGCTCGCGACGGGACGCCCCGCCCGTCTCGCCGTCGAGCTGCGCCTGCGCCTGACCGATGCGCGGCGCGCCCTCGCCACCGGAGCTCCCGAGGACGCCGCCGCCCTCTTCCGCGCCTTGTGCGCCGAGGCCGTCGAGCACGCGCTGCCCAAGGAGCAGGCCGCCGCGCTCCTCGGTCTCGGCGACTGCCTCCTCGAATCCGGCGATCTCGACGACGCACACGAGTGCTTCGCCTCGGTGGAGCGACTGCTCGCCGATGAGCCGCTGCCCCGCCGCGTCCCCGCGATCCGTGGCCGCGCCAACGCCCACCGCCTCACGGGTGAACTCCGGTACGCCTGCCACTTGTTGGAGAGCGCCCTCGATCAACTCAACGCCTCCGGCCTGCACGACCCCGACGCACTGCTCCTCCTCTACTCGGCGTCCATCGCCCCGTACATGGACATGGGCGCACACGAGCGCGCCGCTCACGCCGCCGAACTGGCGCTCGCACTCTCCCCGCGTGTGAACGATCCGGCGCTGCTCGCCGGGATGCACCGCGGGGTGGCCCGTACGCTCATCGCCCAGGGCCGTATCGCCGAGGCCGACGCATCCCTTGCCCGAGCCCAGGATCTCTACCAGCAGCTGCACATCCGCACCGAACTCGCCCACTGCCACTGGATGCGCGGCTATGTATGCGCCCAGGGCGGCGACCTGGAACGCGCGGAGAACGAGCTGCGCACCGCACACGACATGCTCACCGCCAAGCGGGCCGCGCTCTTCGCCGCCCAGGTCGAGGTGGAACTCGCGGACGTGCTGCGCCGGCGCGGCAAGGTCCGAGAGGCCCAAGCGCTGCTGAGGCCGCTGCTGGCAGTCGACACGGAGACCATGGAGGCCTCTGAGACCGCGGAGGCCACGCGGATCCCGGCTCTCAGGGCCGGACGCGGCGCGGTGCACGTGGGCGCCGCACACCGGCTGCTCGGCCTCATCGCGGAGGAGTGCGGTGACACGGGGGGAGCCGAGGAGCACTATCGCGCCGGACTGCCGCTGCTCGAACGCGCGGGCGCGGCCGGGGACGTGGCCGGACTGTGCTGCCTCCTCGGAGATCTGCTCCGGCGCACGGGCCGGACGGAGGCCGCCCTGGATGCCTACCGCACCGGTCTCGCCCACCGGACCACCCCGGGCACCACGACGCTGGGCCCCGCACCCGCGCCGCCACCGATGTGAGGGGCGGAAGTCCTAATTCCGTTCTACTGGGCGATTGTCCGGCTTTTGTCACGGTGCTGTGCGCTCAGGCAACTGATGTCCCCTCATGTCCCTCCGCCTGCTAAAAATACGGGCGGCACAGGGACGAAGACGGCCCTGTGTGAACGCATCGCAGCATTCTGAAAGTTGGGCCCGAGAGGGCCACAGGGGGAAAGGCATCAGCTTGATGAACCATGCACGCACGACCGTCGCAGTCCTGGCCACCGCAGGGGCTCTCACCGCCGCTCAGCTCGGCCTGGCCGGAGCCGCGTCCGCGGCGGACGCACCGAAGGCGCCCAAGGCGTCGGCTGCCTCGGCGCAGAGCTCCGGCTGCCCGATCGACATCGTCTACACGTCCCGGTTCTACGTCGGCCCGGGCGGCTGGGTGAAGGGCGACGGCCTGTACTTCGGCCTCAAGAACAAGAGCACCAAGAGCTTCAAGAAGGTCACGTTCACCGTCACCAACGTCAAGAACGTGCGCTTCGGAACGGCAAAGGCGAAGGGCGGCAAGGTCTCGCACAAGACCTCGAAGACCGTCTCCGTCTACGACAAGAGCCTGAAGGGCAAGGCCAGCCTCGGGGTCAGGGTCAAGACGCGCCTGCTGAGCACCAGGTCCTACAAGGTCAAGTTCAAGGTCCACGGCAACGGCTGGAACTGCGCCGTCAACCAGGGCACGTGGGGCGCCTGACCGTCGCACGGCCCACGCCTCCGGGGTCCGGATCCGTCCGGGCCCCGGAGGCGTGCTTGATCGTGAAGCGAACCTGATCGCTAGTAGCATCCGCTCCACAGGCTGATCGGGTCTGGGTCGACAAGAGGTCTGGAGCAGGCACGTGGACGAGGTAGCGCAGGCGCGGCTCGGCGCCGGGAAGTACCTGCTGGTCACCAGCTACCGCAAGAACGGCACCCCGGTGCCGACCCCCGTCTGGGTCGTCGAGGACGGCGCCGCGCTGGGTGTCTGGACGGTCGCGGACTCCTGGAAGGTCAAGCGGATCCGCAACCGCGCCGACGTCCTGATCGGCCCCTGCGACCTGCGGGGCAACCCGACCGGCGAGCAGATCCCCGCCACCGCCGAGATCTGCGACGCGGAGGTGACGGCGCGCTACCGCACCCTCCTCGCGCGCAAGTACGGCATCGTCGGCCGCCTCACCCTGCTCGGCAGCAAGCTCCGGCGCGGCGCGAGCGGGACGGTGGGCATCCGCATCACGCCGACCGGGTGACGCCCCGCGTCACCTCAGGCTCGGCTCCGCGGCCATCTCGTTCCTGAAGGCGATGGCCGCGTCCCGTGCCTGCCGCAGACCGATGCGCGCGAAGTCCCCTTCGAGTTCGGTGAGTTCGGCCACCGTCTCGCTCCGGTCGCGGCCGAGCCTGGCGCGCGACTTGACCAGGCCGAGTCGGGACAGGGCCACGCCACGCGGCTCCCGCATGGCGCTGAACTCTTCCAGGGCGATGGCGTACATCTCGCGTGCCGCGTCGTAACTCCCGTCCCGGTAAAGGACGTTGCCGCGCATCTTGTGGTTGTACGCGAGCGCGCCGGCCAGATCCATGGCCCGGCAGATGACCTCCGCCTCCGAGAGCAGAGCGAGCGCGCGCTCCGCCTCGCCCCGCAGTGAGAGGACGTCGGCGACCCCACGCAGCGACCAGGCACGCCCCCGCGCGTCCTGTGCGTCGGTCGCGATCCGGACGCACTCCTCGAACAGCTCGAGCGCCTCGGAGTAGTCGCCGGTGTTCCGCCGCATCTGGGCGATGCCGGACATCGCCCACACCATGTGCCGCGCCTCGCCGTGCTTCCGGCCCTGTTCGAGCAGCTGCTCGTGGAGCGCGGCCACCGCCGCGTAGTCCCCCTGGATGCGTCCGGTCTCGGCGAGCCCGGCGAGTGCGTAGCCGTGCGCGAGCCGTTCCCCGCTGTCGGCGGCCAGCTCGACTCCCCAGGTCAGAAGCCGCCGGGCGAGCCGCAGCTGCCCGCACTGGCGGGCGAGCGTACCGCCGCTCCACAGGGCCCAGGCCATGGCGCCCGCTTCCCCCGCGACGCGTGCGCTGCGGTAGCTCTGCCGCCAGGCGTCGCCCGCGTCGTCCACCTGGCCGAGCCGCCGGTTGGCCTCGGCCAGGGCCAGGGCGGCGCGCGACTTCTCCAGTGCGGTGTCCGCCTCGGAGAGGGCGCGGCCCGCCTGCGTCAGCACCTCCTCGTAGGAGGAGTTCACCCCGAGTGCCGAACCCACATCGCCTTGGTATTCAGGCGCGAATGCCTTGCCGTGCATAGATCCATGACCTCTCGATCAACTCCGTACGTCGGTCTTCGTACGTTGATCAAAAAGCTACGGGCGAGGCGGGGCCCGGCGAATCCCTCCGCGTATGGGTCATGCCGTACGACTTCAGGGCTATGGGTGGGGCCGTGGTCATCATCGGGACGTACGGGGAGGGCGGGGACCGGCGACGGTCAGCTGCTCTCCTCGACGGCAGCGGATCCGGCGGCGCCCGCTGTCGCCGCCTGCAGCGCCGTGATGCACGCGGCGATCGACTGCTGCAGCTCCTCGAGGCGGCGCAGCATGTCGTCCTCGTAGATGTCGTCGGCGGCGTCGGCGTCGTCGAAGGTCAGCTCCTCGAAGACCTTCGTCGCCTTCTGCAGGCTGCTGTAGAACTTCGCGCGGCGCTCCTGCACCCGCAGCTGCGGGTCGCTCTGGACGGTCTGGGCGACCAGATCCTTCACGGTGTCGTACGCCTCGCGGGCCCACTCGCCGGAGTCCTCGCCCTCCTCCAGCTCGTCGATGAGGGACAGGTGCCGCTCGGCCTCCTCCTTGAGCTCCGCGGGGGCGTCGATCAGCTGGCCCGCCGGCGTCTTGACCTGGCCCTTGTCGACGATCTGGCGTACGTAGTCGACGCGGTCGCCCGCCTTCGCCTCGGCGGCGACGGCCTTCTTGAGGTCATCGGCCCGGACGATGTCGCGGACGAGCTCGGTGCGCAGCGCCGGGTCCTCCTCGATCCTGTCCATCAGCGCGCGCCGCGCCGCCTCGGCGGTCCCGGGGTCGGCGAGGATCGCGGCCCGCAGCGCGGTGGGGTTCTCGGCGACCTCCAGGGCCTTGGTGGGGCGGATGCCCTCGGCCTCGGCGGCCTCCGTGATCGCGGTGCCGCGGGGGGAGTGGGCGCTGGAGCGGGAGGTGTAGTAGATCAACCAGGCGTCGGAGTCCGGAAGTTCGATGTCCTCGCCGGGCGTGAGCGCCTCGAAGTGGGGTACGAGGCCATCGTCAGCGGCCTTGTCCCAGGCTTTGTAGTAGCGCATGACGCGCTCGGCGGAGCAGTCGGCAAGCTCGCTGAACTCCTTCGCCGAGACCTTCGGCGTCTCGTCGGCGCCCTGCCCGCCGGGGCGCACACTGCGCGCCACCTTCAGGGCGAAGGTCCAGCCGCCGGTCCGCGCGTAGGCTCCGAAATCGCGGGCGTCCCGGGCCACTGCCTCGGGCACGTCGGCCGCAGGGACCGCAGTGGTGTCGTCCGACGGGACCGTCGCGGGGTCGTCCGACGGGGCGGCCGCGGGGACGTCCACCGAGGTGTCGTCGGACGAGTCGGCGGCTTCAGACGGCGCGATGGCAAGAGTCACGAAGGTTCTCCTGGATGGTGATGACAAGTATCTGAGAGCTGACTCGCCACCTTATCTCTCCTATTGCGGTGGTATGAGGGCGAGTTGTTGCGGGGTGAACAGGTGTCCCACGGTACGGAGGTGAAGCCTCCGGTGATCGGGGGCGCGATGTGGGGTCTACACAACATGGCCACATCTCCTACCCGAGGATGACCCTGCGTGCGCGGCACTACAGCGCCCGTGGGCGCAGAGTCCGACTCTGAGTCTGACTTCCGGGCCGTTCAGGCCCTGGACTATTAAGAGGAAACCTGCTGACCGCCCTGACGTGCGCTGATCGTGCCGCGGGGGATGTCACTCCGCCTGCCGAAACCGACGGGAGCCCCTTCGCCGTGGCTACGTTCCTCTACAAACTGGGCCGCCTCGCCTTCCGGCGACGCCGCTATGTGGCACTGATGTGGGTGGTGCTGCTGGCCGGGGTCGGATTCGCCTCGTCCGCGGCACCCGCACCGCCCGAGGACTCCTTCTCCATGCCGGGTACGGAGTCCCAGAAGGCCTTCGACCTCCTCGACGAGAAGTTCCCCGCGGCCAGCGCCGAGGGCGCCACCGCCCGTGTCGTCATCCGCGCCCCCGAGGGCGAGAAGCTGACCCAGGCCGGCCCCAAGGCCGACGTCGAGAAGCTGGTCAAGACCCTGGGCGCCGGTCCGCAGGTCTCGGAGGTCGCCGACCCCTTCAAGGCCAAGGCCGTCAGCAAGGACGGCACCACCGCCTACGCGTCCGTCACGTACAAGGTGGCCGCCACCGAGCTGACCGACAAGGCGCGTGACGCGCTGACGAAGGCCACCGACGACACCCGCAAGACGGGCTTCACCGTCGAGACCGGCGGCGACGCCGTCATGGCCGAGCAGGAGATGGGCGGCTCCGCCGAACTCATCGGCATCGCGGTCTCCGCGGTCGTCCTGATCATCACCTTCGGCTCGATGGTCGCCGCGGGCATGCCGCTCCTCACCGCCATCATCGGCGTGGGCATCGGCGTCTCGGGCATCGCGGCACTCGGCAGCGTCCTCGACCTGTCCGGTACGACCTCGACGCTCGCGATGATGATCGGCCTCGCCGTCGGCATCGACTACGCCCTCTTCATCGTCTCCCGCTATCGAGCGGAGATCGCCGACGGCCGGGAACCGGAGGACGCAGCCGGCCGCGCCACCGGCACCGCGGGTTCCGCCGTCGTGTTCGCCGGACTCACCGTCATCGTCGCGCTCTCCGGCCTCGCGATCGTCAACATCCCGATTCTCACCAAGATGGGCCTGGCCGCCGCGGGCACCGTCGCGATAGCCGTCCTCATCGCGCTCACCATGATCCCCGCGCTGCTCGGCTTCGCGGGCAAGAAGGTGCTGCGCCGCAAGGACCGCAAGAAGCCCGTGAGCGAGCTGCGGGACGTGAACGCCAAGCCGAAGCTCGGCACGCGCTGGGCACGCTTCGTGCTGCGCCGCCCGATCCCGGTCCTTCTGCTCGCCGTGGTGGGCCTCGGTGTGGTCGCCGTACCGGCCACCAGCCTGGAGCTCGGTCTGCCCGACGAGGGCACATCGGCGCCGGACACCACGCAGCGCAAGGCGTACGACATGCTGTCCGAGTCCTTCGGCGCCGGCTTCAACGGCCCGCTGATGGTCACGGTCGACACGGGTAAGGACAAGGGTGCGGCCGCCGCGGCGGGCACCGTCGGCAAGGAGGTCGCCAAGATCGACGGCGTCGCCGCCGTCACACCGGCGAACGGCAACAAGTCCGACGACACCGCGATCTTCAACGTCGTACCGAAGACCGGTCCGAGCGACCACAAGACCGAGGGAGTGGTCAAGGAGATCCGCTCCACGGTCGACGGTCTCGGGGACAAGACGGGCTCCGAGGTCCTGGTCACCGGCGCGACCGCCATGACCATCGACTTCTCGCAGACCCTGGACGACGCGCTCCTGCCCTACCTCGGACTCGTCGTCGGCCTGGCCTTCCTGCTCCTGATGCTGGTCTTCCGCTCGGTCCTCGTGCCGCTCAAGGCGGCGCTCGGCTTCCTCCTGTCGGTGGCTGCCGCGCTCGGCGCCGTCGTCGCGGTCTTCCAGTGGGGCTGGCTCGCCGACATCGTCGGCGTGGACCAGCCCGGCCCGATCATGAGCATGATGCCGATCTTCATGATCGGCGTGGTCTTCGGCCTCGCGATGGACTACGAGGTGTTCCTCGTGACCCGCATGCGTGAGGCGTACGTCCACGGAGAGCGCCCCGGCGAGGCCGTCGTCACCGGCTTCACGCACGGCGGACGGGTCGTGGCCGCCGCGGCGGTCATCATGATCAGCGTCTTCTCCGGCTTCATCATGGAGAACGACGACATGATCAAGATGATGGGCTTCGGCCTGGCCGTCGCCGTCCTCTTCGACGCCTTCGTCGTCCGTATGGCGATCGTCCCCGCCGTGCTCGCACTGCTCGGCAAGAAGGCGTGGTGGCTGCCGAAGTGGCTGGACCGCGCGCTGCCGAACGTCGACGTCGAGGGCGAGAAGCTGCACAAGCAGCTCGGCGACTACCCGACGGCACGCCAGGACGACCAGGACCAGGACCGGGAGCTCGAGTCCGTACGCGGCTGAGTCCCTGATGCTCTGAAGCTCCATGAGCGGTAGCTCTGTCAGCCCGGTGACCGATCACGGTCACCGGGCTGATGCCTGTTCGGGGCGGCCTGCCGGCGGCGGGCTCAGCGGTCCGCGTAGACCATCCAGACCTGGCCGGGCGCGAAAGGCATCCGGCGGCCGTCGGAGAGCGTGAACGAAGTACCGCCCTCGGCGCTCGACCGCTTCCAGTGGGTCTTGTACGCCTTGCCGCCCCTCAGGACGGTCGCCCAGCCGCTGCCGACCGTCTTGATGTACGGGGTCGCCGCGCCGTTGACGTCCTTGTAGCGCGACGGGGGCATGTTCACGTGCTGGATCACGATGGTCTTCGCGCCGAGCTGTGCCCCCGAGGTGCTGCGGGCAGGCGCCCCGTCGAAGGACGCGAGCCAGCGGCGCTGCTGAGGCGACCAGCGGAAGGTGTGGCTTGCCGAGGCGTAGCGGACGGTCCGTGTCGTGGCGGGGGTACCGCCTGCCGGGGCGCGGCCGAAGCGGAAGCCGATGTCGGTGGCGTGGTCGGCTCTCGGGGCCGAGCGCAGCACGGCCTTGGGGTGGACGAAGAGGTTGTGCGGGGCGGGGCGGCTGTTGCTGCGGAAGTAGGCACCCGGGAGGCGGCCGTGTGAGCGGGCGTACAGCGGCGAATGCGTGAGCATCTTGTTCAGCGAGCTGCGCACACCCGAATAGGCAAGGGCGGGGCGGCCGAACTGCCTCAGGAGCTCGACGTCGGACTCACGGGCGCTGCGCACCGGACCCACGTAACGCGGCAGTTTGCTGGAGTACACCCCCATGAGCCTGCTCATGCCGCCCTCGACCTTCTCGACGTACACGATGTCGGCCTCAGCGAGACCGGTGTGCGGGCGGGCCCCGCGCGCGTTGTCGAACTTGACCGCGAGTACCGGGCCCTGATGGGCACTCAGGCCGGTGAAGGGGGAGCCGCCGCGCTGCGGAGCGCTGTCGTCCGCCGGTGCGCTGCCCTGTGCGGCTCCCATGGTGAGCGCGCCCACGGCAACCGTGGCAAGGAGTCTCGTGCCGATGCGGGTGCGGTGCCGGACCCGGCTCCCCGATCCTGCGTGATCCAGACGCGAGGCCCTAGCTGTCATCGCGGTTCTCCGTTCGTCCCCGAACGCGCGGTTCCGGGACCAGTCGTTCCTGGCAGTGGCAGCCGCAGTCCTTCCTCCCGGGCGCCCGCGGTGAACCCGGTTAGGGCCATCCAGCCGCCAGGACTCACCACAGCGG
>NZ_JBHTSF010000076.1:0-42746 GCF_042795295.1 Streptomyces sp. NPDC056486 | reverse complement strand
GCCGCTGCCTTCTCAGGCAGCGGCCGACGGGCGCAGGTGGTTCAGGCCTTGTCCTGCATGCTGCTGCGGGCCGGGTTGGCCTGCTCCCCGGCCTTGGGGTCCTTCTCGTCCGCCTTGGCGCGCACACCCTGCGCAATGCGCTCACCGATGGACTTGTCGATGTTCGACCAGTACTCGAAGGCCCTGGCGAGCACGGGCTCGCTCACCGCGTTGAGCAGGTGACCGACGACGTTGTCCACGAGGCGGTCGCGCGCGGCATCGTCGAGGACCTCGCGGACCATGGTGCCCGCCTGGCCCCAGTCGTCGTCCTCGGCGTGATCGACGTATGCGGCACGGGTGATGTCGCCGTCCGCGTACCAGCTGGGCGGGGCATAGCGGCTCGTGTCGGCCGCCGGGCCGCCCTTGGAGTTCGGTGCGTAGACCGGGTCCTGGGTCTTGTTGTACGCCATGGCTCCGTCTTTGGAGTACGTGCGCAGGGGCGCGACGGGAGCGTTGACCGGCAGCTGCTGGTAGTTGCCGCCGATGCGGTGACGGTGTGCGTCGGCGTAGGAGAACAGCCGCGCGAGGAGCATGCGGTCGGGGCTGGGGCCGATGCCCGGGACCAGGTTGTTCGGCTGGAAGGCCGCCTGCTCGATCTCGGCGTGGTTGTCCGTGGGGTTGCGGTCCAGGGTCATCTTGCCGACCTCGACCAACGGGTAGTCCGCGTGCGGCCACACCTTGGTCAGGTCGAACGGGTTGAAGCGGTAGGTGGCCGCGTCGTCGTACGGCATCAGCTGCACGTGCAGGGTCCAGCTGGGGTACTCACCGTCCCGGATGTGCTCGAAGAGATCCCGGGTGTGATAGTCCGTGTCCGCCGCGGCCATCTGGTCACCCTCGTGCTGGGTGAAGTGCTCGACGCCCTGATCGGTCTTGAAGTGGTACTTCACCCAGAACCGCTCACCCTGGGCATTGATCCACATGTAGGTGTGCGAGGTGTAGCCGTTCATGTGACGCCAGGAGCGCGGGATGCCCCGGTCACCCATCAGCCACGTGACCTGGTGGGCGGACTCCGGCGAGAGGGTCCAGAAGTCCCACTGCATGTCGTGGTCGCGGAGGTTGTTGTCCGCCCGGCGTTTCTGGGACCGGATGAAGTGCTGGAACTTCATCGGGTCCTTCACGAAGAAGACCGGGGTGTTGTTCCCGACCATGTCGTAGTTGCCCTCGGTGGTGTAGAACTTCACCGCGAATCCGCGCGGGTCACGCCAGGTGTCCGGGCTCCCGCGCTCGCCGGCGACGGTGGAGAACCGGGCCACGAGGTCGGTCCGGGTGCCCGGCTGGAAGAGGGCGGCCTTCGTGTAGGCACTGACGTCGTTGGTGACTTCGAAGTGCCCGAAGGCGCCGCTGCCCTTGGCGTGGGGCTGCCGCTCAGGGATCCGCTCCCGGTTGAACTGCGCCATCTGTTCGATCAGATAGGAGTCCTGCAGGAGGATCGGCCCACCGGCGCCGACGGTGAGCGAGTGCTCATCGCTCTCGACCGGAGCTCCGGCGTCCGTGGTGGTCGCCTTACCTGTGACGTCGCTCATGGGTGACGAGTGCCTTTCGGTGGGTGATGTTCTCTGCGCCGCAAAGGGGTGGGGAGGGCCCGTCTCTTGCTCGGCGGATTCGGCGTTGTATCAGCGTCGAGTCCATCTTGCGGCTTTTATTCACATGTAGCCATTTGCCAGAGTCCGAGTGCCCGACTTCGCGCCGCCGATACGTGGCGAGCGCTTCCGATTCCGCTCAGTGGTCTCTGATCAGTGGCCGTTGGGGCTTGTGAGGTTTTCGCGGATCTTGGCGATGGCGAAACCCCAGCCCTGCTGGACGGTCGGCTTGCCCGGCACCGCGATCTCCTCGGGGTTGGTGAGGACGTCCAGAAGGACAGGACCCGGTGTGGCGAAGGCCCGGCCCACTCCCTCGGCGAGGTCCTCGGCCCGGTTCACCCGGATGCCGGTGATGCCGATGGCCTCGGCGACCGCGGCGAAATCCGGGTTGTCGAGTTCGGTGCCGAACTCCGGAAGGCCCGCCTGCTCCTGCTCCAGCTTCACCATCCCGAGTCGCTGGTTGTCGAAGACGACGAGCTTCACCGGCAGTCGCCGGCTGCGGATGGTCATGAGGTCGCCCAGGAGCATTCCCAGACCGCCGTCGCCGCAGAAGGCGACGACCTGCCGGTCGGGGTCCAGGAGCTGCGCGCCGATCGCCTGCGGCATCGCGTTGGCCATCGAACCGAGGTTGTACGAGCCGAGCAGGCGGCGGGACCCCCGCATCTCGACGAACCGCGAGAGCCAAACGGTGGCCATCCCGGTGTCCGAGGTGAAGACGGCGTCATCGGCCGCCAGCGTGTCCACCGCGGCGGCCAGCGCTTCCGGGCGTACGAGGTGATCCCGGTTGTCGAAGGCGGACCGCACCTTGCCGATGAGCCCTCGGTCGTGCCCGGGTGCGGCAAGCCGCTGCTGTCCCTCCTGCCACTTGACGAACTTCTCCCGTGCCCCGTCCAGATGGTCGCGTTCCGTGCGCCGCCCAAGACGATCGAGGAGCCCCCGCACCGTGGGGCCGACGTCGGCGGCCAGGGCCACGTCGACCGGGACGCGCCGGCCGATGTGCTCGGCGACCCGATCGACCTGCACGACCTTCTTGCCCTGCGGATACCACTCCCGGTACGGAAAGTCGGTGCCGAGCAGTAGCAGGGTGTCCGCGTGGTCCATCGCGTGCGAGGCGGCCGGGTTGCCGATGAGCCCTGTCTGGCCGACCTGGTAGGGGTTGTCGCCCTCGAAGCCGTCCTTCGCCTTGAGGGTGAGCACCATGGGCGCCGCGAGGCGCTCCGCGAGGGCGAGGACGTCCTCGCGGGATCCGCGCGCTCCGCGGCCGACGAGCATGGTGACCTTGCCGCCGTCGGAGAGAGTGGCGGCCGCCTCGTCAAGGGCTGGATCGTCGGGCCGGTTGGCGGACTCGGCGACGGAGAGCCGGGTCGGCCGGTCCTTCGGCAGCTCCTGGTCGCCGATGTCGCCTGGGATCGTCAGTACGGCCACACCGCGGCGCCCGATCGCATTGCGCACGGCGATCTCGACGAGGCCGGGCATCTGCTCCGGGGAGGTGACGGTGGCGCGGAAGACGGCGACGTCACGGAAGAGGAGGTCGTTGTCGACCTCCTGGAAGTAGTCGGTGCCGACCTCGGCGAGCGGCACCTGGCCGGCGATGGCGAGCACCGGGGTCCCGCTCTTGGCGGCGTCGTACAGCCCGTTGAGCAGGTGTACGGAGCCCGGTCCGACCGTGCCCATGCAGACCCCGAGGGTCTCGGTGAGCTGGGACTGGGCGCCGGCGGCGAAAGCCGCTGCCTCCTCATGTCGGCAACTCACCCATTCGACGGAACCGCTGTCGCGGATGGCGTCGGTGAGGGGGTTCAGAGCATCCCCCACGACGCCGAAGACATGGCGTACTCCGAGTTCTTCCAGGGCGTCGATCACGACGCGGGCAACAGTGCGGGCCATCAGGTGTTCCTCTCGATGAATCGGGGCGTTCGCTGTCCCATCGCAAAGGTGTCCGGGTCCGCCGCCTGCCAGTCGGCGGCCCAGCTCTCGGGCGGTGCGGCGAGCAGTTCGCCGGGGGACAGCCACTCGTACAGTTCGGCGTAGGACCGGAACCGGCCGTGGTCCTCGCGGCGCCGCAGGAGATGCGGGCCGAGGTCCGCGGCGTCGCGGACGCCCATCGCGGCCATGATCTGCAACGCGCTGTGGACGGTGCTCTGCTGAAAGCGCGTGACGCGCTCGGCTTTGTCCACGACGTCCAGGGCGCGGGCGCGGTGCGGGTCCTGGGTGGTGACGCCGGTGGGGCAGTGGTTGGTGTGGCAGCGCTGGGCCTGGATGCAGCCGACGGCGAACATCATGGCGCGGGCCGCGTTGGTGTAGTCGGCGCCCATGACGAGGCGCTTGACGATGTCGGAGCCCGTCGCCACCTTGCCGCTGGCGCCGATGTGGATCCGTTCCCGCAGTCCCGTGCCCGTCAGGGCTGTGTGCACGGTGATGAGGCCCTCGGTGAGCGGTGTGCCGATGTGGTCGGCGAATTCGAGTGGCGCGGCGCCCGTGCCGCCCTCCGCGCCGTCCACCACGATGAAGTCGGGGGTGATCCCTTCCGCCGCCATGGCTTTGCACACGGCGAGGAACTGGGTCCGGGACCCGGGGCACAGCTTGAAGCCCACCGGTTTGCCGTTCGCCAGTTCCCGCAGCCGGGCGAGGAAGCGGACGAGTTCACGAGGGGTGGAGAAGGCGCGGTGGTACGGCGGTGAGACCACCGTCTCGCCCTCGGGTACACCCCGCACCGAGGCGATCTCGGCGTTGACCTTGCTGCCGGGAAGGACGCCTCCCATCCCCGGTTTCGCGCCCTGCGACAGCTTCAGCGACACGCAGCGCACGGCAGGGTGGGCGGCCTTCTCGGCGAACTGCCGCGCGTCGAAATCTCCGTCACGGGTGCGGCAGCCGAAGTAGCCGGTACCGATCTCCCAGACGAGGTCGCCGCCGGGCCGCAGGTGATAGTCGGACAGGCCGCCCTCGCCGGTGTCGTGCGCGAACCCGCCGCGTGCCGCGCCCGTGTTGAGCGCCAGGACGGCGTTGGAGGAGAGCGAGCCGAAGCTCATCGCCGAGACATTGAGGAGCGCCATGTCGTACGGCTGGGTGCAGTCGGGGCCGCCGATCCGGACGCGGGGCGGTTCGTCGGGCACTTTCGCGGGAGCCATGGACGGCACGAGAAACTCGTAGCCGCGTTCGTCCATGTCACGCTCACTGCCGAACGGTTCCTCGGCATCGACACCCTTGGCCCGTTCGTAGACGATGCTGCGGGTGTCGCGGTCGTAGGGCCTGCCGTCGTAGTTGCGCTCCACGAAGTACTGCTGGAGCTCCGGGCGCAGCGTTTCCATGAGGAACCGCAGATGACCGAGCACGGGGTAGTTCCGCAGTACGGAGTGCCGTCTCTGGGCCAGGTCGTACACCCCGGTCAGGGCCGCGGCCACGAAAGGAGCCCCGGCGAACCACCACCACGGGGATGCCAGGAGGGCAAGCAGTGCACCGCCCACTGCGCAGGCCATCAGCAGGCCCACCATTGCGAAACGCATCATGGGCCCCATCTGACCCGAATTCAGTCGGTCATACATGCCCACGGCAGACGACCGGCCGATGCGCATGAGGTGGACTGGGGCCTCAGGGGAATCAGGGGTCTCAGGGGCTCAGCAGGGGCTCAGGGCCTCGGGGACCTGGAGGGCCTACTCCAGGAACGCCGCAGTGGTCGCCACGAACTGTTCGGCGTCGTCGAGCCAGGGATAGTGGCCCGCTGCCGGTTGCACCACGAAAGTCGCATCAGGGAGCAGCGCCGCGAACTCGGCCACCTGCTGAGGCGGGCTGTTCACGTCGAACTCCCCGGCGAGCAGCAGAGCGGGTGCCTCGAAGTCCGCAAGGCCCGAACGGGTGCTCTCCGCGTCGAAAGCGCCCTCTGCCGCGAAGCCCGCGACCGCTTCCTCGTTGCTCGGCCGACTGGCCGCATGGTGATGCCGGGCGGCGGTGTCCCAGCGTCCGTAGAAGAAGGGGCTGATGGCCTCCCAGTCCGTGCCGGCGCCGTCGATAATCGCCTCCAGGGCGGCGAACGCCTGCGGGAACCACGGCTCGTTCTTGCGCGACTGCGCGAGCTCACGCCGCATCTCACCGGTGACCGCCACTCCGACGGCTCGGGTCCCGGGGCCGATCAGGGCGAGCTTGCTGACGTTGCGCGGGTACCGGGCCGCGTACTGCGTCGCGATGTTCGCACCGCCGGAGTGGCCGAGCAGGTCCATCCGGGGGAGTCCGAGGTGGTCGCGCAGGGCCTCGACGTCCTCGACGAGGCGGTCACACCGGTAGGAGGAGGGGTCTTCGGGGATCGCGGACCGGCCGGTGCCGCGGGTGTCCAGGACGATCAGCTGCCGGTGTGCGGCCAGGCCACCGAGGTCGCCGAGATAGCGGGAGTCCGCGGGACCGCCGGGGACGCACACGACTGGGTCGCCGTCTCCCTGCAGGCGGTAGGCGAGTCGGGTTCCGTCAGATGCGGCGTAGGTGGGCATGACGCGGATCCTGGCAGGCATAACCTAGTTATACAACCCGGTTATGACGGCGGGGTCGCCGGACTGTATAACCGAGCCATGGCAGGTAAAGAGGACACTCATCAGAACTCCGGGGCGCTGACCGAGGAGCAGGCCGAGCGGATGCTTGCCGGCATGAACGAAGTCATCCGCGCGGGCGAGGAGATGCGGAAGCTGCGCGCGGAGATGATCAAGCTGTTCGCCGACTTCGGCTGGACGCAGGACAAGATTGCCGAGCTCGCGGACATGAGCCAGCCCGCCGTGTCCAAGCAGATGACGAAGTACAAGCAACCGGGCGACCGGCCGCCCCCACTGAAGCTCCACCTCGACCAGCGAGACCTCCCATGGCTCGAAGGGCGACTGTGGGGCCTTGCCGAGGAAGTCTCGGGGACCTTGGACGACAGTGCCCGTTGCACCCGGTACGTCAACGCCCTCACCCGGGGGAAGAAGCGCTTCACCCCCCAGAACGTCGACGAGCTACGGCGTCTCCTCGAAGAGGACCTGAGGCAGCATCAGGCGCAACTGCCGGGCAACTACCGGGACGCGTACGACGAGATCAGCCGCGCTCTCGACCTCCCCGCGAACGTCACCGCCACCGGCTCGGCCTCCGTGCGTCGTGCCCTCGCCCATGAGATCCAGCGCGATCGGCTCGGAAGTAACGCCTGACCGACGTCTGGCCGACGCTGCCGCTCCTCGGCAGTGTGATGCGCCGTGAGACCGCCCCGAAGAAGATCGCGCTTGCCGGATTTCGAAAGCGGGTGCGAGTACTGCCGGTAACGCCGGTGTTCCTCTCTCGTGTCGAATGGAAATCGTTCGAACTTCTTGTTTCCCGCGAGTCGGCTGTGCGAAGGTAAGCGTCCTCGCGCTGAGGTAATGGACAGGCCCGCTTTTCTTGTTCGCGATTTCGTGCCGATCGACCCAAAAGGTCTTCAGTCGGCCGTACGCGGACAGTCTCGCGGTTTGCTGATCCATTTCCCTGCCTCGGCGAGTCCCTGGTATGCACCAATCGGCCGCCCGCTTTTCTGTGGGTGCGATTTCCGTGCGCCGTCTTTCGGCTTGGAAGGAAAGGGCTCCGTGCAATCCCCCCACCCCCCGCGCCCGACCCACCCGCCTCGCCCCGGTGTGAGCCCCGGAGAATCCGACATGAGTCTCGCCGCCCGACTGCGAGACCGGTCGGAGGGTGAGTCGGACCAACCCGTCGCGCTCCTGCTCGCGCGGCACTGGCAGGCGACGTACGACTACTCGGCCATCTGCCTTGCCGCTCGGTCCGGTTCGGCCTCGATGGTCGCCACGGCATCCTTCCATCAGGCGCTCGAACACATGGCGCGCAGCGAGCCGGGCGGGGCCCTGCGTCCGTACCTCCTGGTGACCGTCCGCGAGACGGTCAGAGGATGGTCAGTCGACAGCCGTATATCCGCCTTCATGCCGGAACTTCGCAAACCGACCGGTGGACGCGGCATGCGGGCGGCAACCTCCATGACGTCCGAAAAGCGAAAACTCGCCGCACGCTCCTTCTGGGCTCTTCCGGGGGTCGCCCAGTGTTTGCTGTGGCACACCGAGGTCGAGGCCGAGCACATATCCATACCGGCCGGTTTGTCCGGCTTGAGTGCCGACCTCGCGGCCGACGCTCTCGACCAGGCGCGTGAACAATTCCGGGCAGGCATCGTGCGCGCTCACCGGGAACTCGCGCCGACCGAGAAATGTCCCCTCTACAATCGTCTCCTCGATGTCACGATCCGACGGGGCGGCGCCTTACTGCCCGACGTACTGGAGCATCTGTCGGGTTGCCGCCACTGCAGTGACGTGGCGGATCAACTCGGCCATGTCGAGCGCAAGTTGGGCACGCTTCTCGCCGAAGCGGTACTCGGCTGGGGCGCCCGTCGCTATCTGGAGTCGCGGCCCGGGCGCGGGGGTGCCGCGACACGTGCCGGTGGGGCCGCCGTGACGCGTGGCGCAGGAGCCACCGGGCGTGGCGGCAGACACTCGGGCGGCAGTGGGGGGCGCCACCGTCCCCCGTCACGCATCCCCCTGCCGGGCGGTGCGCTCGGGCCGACACGAACGAGATCCGGGGCGCTGCGGGCCGGAGCAGCCCTGGGCGCCGCCGCGCTGCTCGCGGCCGTGCTCGTCACCACCCTCTCGTCGGGTGACGGCGGCAGCGGCGGGACCGTGCCGCCGACCGGTATGGCCGGAAGCCATGGAACCCCGCCGAGCGCGGATCCCGGGGAACAGCAGCCGCCCGCCGGCTCTTCCGCTCCCACCTCCGCGGGCTACCCCGGCAGGTCCGACCAGGGCAGACTGCGCAACGCGGCGGCGGACCTCTGCCTCGCCGTCCGGGGCGGCAAGGCGGAGCCCGGTGCCGGGACGAAGCTGGCCAAGTGCTCGGCGAAGGCGAGCCAGCAGTGGTCGTACGAGGAGAGCGGACTGCTGAGCAGCGTCACCCGCCCCGAACTCTGCCTCGATTCCCACGCGGAGAGCGGCGTGATCGCCCTCCGTACATGTGTGGCGCCCTCGGCCGCGCGTGCCGATGAGGTGCGCTACGACCTGACCCTGCTGGGGGAGTTGCTTCCGCGCTGGCACGAAGGTCTTGCGGTCGCGCCCTCCACCTTGCGCAAGGGAGCGGATGTCGTGGTCAAGGTCCGTGACGGATCCGCGAGGCAGCGATGGATGCTCGACTCCTCGACGGCGGCTCCGGATTCCGGGTCGATCCACGAAAAGGGTCGCCCCTCCGTGAAGGGCGCATCTGACGCACCGCGTACACACGGCTCCGACTGCACCGGCTCGACCTGCGCCCCCTCATCGCCCGGCGAGCGGAAGTCGGCGCCGAAGCGCGACGGGGCGAAAGGTGACGGTAGGCAGCCCTCGCCGGACGCGACCCGGCACGATGGTGTCGAAAAGCGGTACGCCGAGGTCGGCTGCTGTGACGGGCCCCCGCCGGTCGTGCCGGAGCGCCCCGATGATCGCCTCCGCTCTCCTGCGGTACGAGGCGGAGTTCTGGACGGAGAGCCTCGGCGCGAGGGTCTGATGGCGCGTGAGATGGCTGCACGGGGGGTGCCCAATGAGGGGGGAAATCCCCAGGTATTCAGATCGACCACATGACCAGGACCACACCGCCGCGGCCGCTGGATGCCGAGTCGCTCTTCCCGGAGCTCGCCGCCCGGGGCACCACCACCCGACTGCACCCGAGGCCGGGGAACCCCGATGCGTCGGCCAGTTCCGTGGGTGGGCCGATGCTGTGGCCGGCGGACGAGCCGTGGCCGGTGTGCACCCAGACCCACGGCCGTGAGCGGGGCCGACGTCCTGCGGACATCCACCGGGAGCGAGAGATCCTGGCCGACGCGTGGGGGCGCGCACCGTTCTCAGGCCCCACGGAGGAGGAAGGGCAGCTCCTGCACGAGTTGAGCCGCAGGCACCGGATCCCCGGCGTCTGCGACACCGATCCGCTTCCGTTGATCGGCCTTGCGCAGCTGCACCGGCGGGACATCCCCGATCTACCGGCAGGACCGGACGGCCGCGACCTCCTCCAGGTGTTCTGCTGCCCCTACGACGCGCACGGACCGAGCCGGTACGAACTGCTGCTCCACCTGCGCTGGCGCAGGTCGGCGCCGGGCTGCTGCCCGATGACCTGTGCGACCGGATCTACGCCAGGGAGGAGGCACTTGAAGAAGAGGCCGAGCAGCAGGAGGACGCGGACGAGGACGCGAACGCGGATGAGCTGATCCGCTACCAGTACGACCTGTCCATCCCACCCGGCTGGCGCGTCGGCGGCTTCGCGTCCTGGCACACGACCGACCCTTCCCCCATGGACTGTCAGACCTGCACCACCCCCATGGAGCTGCTGCTGACCATCGACAGCTCCGAGTGGGACGGCGGCAGCGGAAGTTGGAAGCCCATGGAAGAACGAGCCCTCCCTGCGCACCCGTCGGCCAGGCCCACCGAGGTCGTCGTGGGCCGCGCGGGCGAACTCAACGTCTTTGCCTGCCCCGCCGATCGCGGCCACCCCCACCGCTGGAGCATCCAGTAGTCACTCCAGTCACTCCAGTCACTCCAGTCACTATGGTCATTCCGGGTCTCGGTTGCCTGGCGGCGGGCCCGGCGCCGGTGGCAGACTGCGCCGATGATTGACGACCTTCCTGGTGGACTGACAGCACGGCACCTTACGGAGGAAGACCATCTGCGGGTGCTCGCGGTGGTCGACGCGTGGTGGGGCGGTCTGAAGGGGCAGGCAGGGGCGTTGGAACGTGCGCTGCTCCTGCCGAGGCTCTACTTCCAGCACTTCACCACCACCAGCTTTCTGATCGAACGCGACGAGGAACAGCTCGCGGCCTTCTTGGTCGGCTTCCTGTCGCAGACCGAACCCGACGCCGCCTACGTGCACTTCGTCGGCGTCGATCCGCAATTGCACGGGCAGGGCATCGGGCGAGCCCTGTACCGCGCCTTCTTCGCTCTCGCCCGATCGCACGGCCGCCGCTACGTGCACTGCGTCACCAGCCCGCAGAACACCGCATCGCGCTCCTTCCACACCAGGCTCGGCTTCACCGTCTCACCCGTGAAGCCGAACTACGACGGCCCCGGACTCGACCGGGTGGCTTTCACCATCGACCTCGCCGCGCATCCGGTCCGTCCCACGTGATGCCCGCGAGGGAGGGGGTGTTGGCGGCAGCGTGTTCGGTGGTGGTTAATGGTGTGGGCGGGGGAGCCAACGGGATCGGGGCGGCTACGGCCCGGCGACTTGCCGCGGAGGGTGCCGGGGTGGTGATCGCTGATGTGGATGTCGAGGAGGGCGAGCGCACCGCGGATGCCATCCGTCAGGACGGCGGGCGTGCGGTGTTCGAGGCGTGTGATGTGGCCGAGGAAGAATCGTGGGCGCGGGCGGTGGCGGTCGCCCGCGCCCGCTTCGGTCCGGTGACCGGGCTGCTCAGCAACGCCTACACGGTGTGCGGCGGCGCGGCCGACGCGATCGAACCGGCTGACTGGAACCGGCAGTTGTCCGTGATGCTGACCGGCGCGTTTCTCGGCGTCCGAGCCTGCCTCGACGACCTGCGCGCCACGCGGGGCGCGGTGGTCCTGGTCTCGTCCGTGCACGCCGTGATGGGTCTGCCCGGACGTCCCGCCTATGCGGCGGCGAAGGCGGGCCTGACCGGTCTGGCGCGCCAGCTCGCGGTGGAGTACGCACCCGGCGTAAGAGTCAACGCGCTCCTGCCGGGGCCCATCCTGACCCGGGCCTGGGACACGATCGGCGCCGACGACCGGGCCGGCAGCATCGAGCAGACACCCGCGGGCCGGCTCGGGCGCCCCGACGAGGTCGCGGCGAGCGCGGCGTTCCTGCTGAGCGATGAGGCGTCCTTCGTCACCGGGGCCAGTCTCGTGGTGGACGGCGGCTGGAGCGTGTACAAGACGTCCGCCTGAGCCGAGCCCCCCCGGCCCCGACACATGACATCTGCCATCCGCCATCTGCCGTGCCACTCAAGGAGGTTCACCCGATGAAGATCACCCGTGTCGAGACGTTCTCCATACCGCCCCGCTGGCTGCTGTGCCGCGTGGAGACCGACGAAGGAGTGGTCGGCTGGGGCGAACCGGTGGTCGAGGGGCGCGCGGCGACAGTCCGTGCGGCCGTCGGCGAGCTGGCCGAACTCCTCATCGGCAAGGACCCGTCGGGCATCGAGGACCACTGGCAGGTGATGACAAAAGGGTCCTTCTACCGGGGCGGCCCTGTTCTCTCCAGCGCGGTGGCCGGGCTCGACCAGGCGCTGTGGGACATCGCGGGCAAGCGGCTCGGCGTGCCGGTGCACGTGCTTCTCGGCGGTCCGGTCCGCGAGCGGGTACGCGCCTACAGCTGGGTGGGCGGTGACACCCCTGCCCATGTCACCGACCATGTGGCGGCCCAGGTCGAGGCGGGCTTCACCGCGGTCAAGATGAACGCGAGCGGCCGCATGAACCGCCTTGCCACAGTCGCCGACATCGACGAGATCGTCACCCGTGCCACGGCGGCCCGCGAAGTCCTGGGCACCGAGCGGGACTTCGCGCTGGACTTCCACGGCCGTTTCCACGCGGCGAACGCCCGCCGGCTGCTCCCTCACCTGGCCCCGCTCGCGCCCATGTTCGTAGAGGAACCGCTCCTGCCGGAGTACGGCCACCTGCTGCCCGACCTGGTCGCCTCTTCGCCCGTGCCGATCGCCACCGGCGAGCGCCTGTTCTCGCGGCAGGACGTGCTGCCCGCGCTGCAGGCCGGTGTCGCGGTCCTGCAGCCCGATCTGTCCCACGCGGGAGGCATCTCCGAGGTCCGTCGCATCGCCTCGCTGGCCGAGACCTTCGACACCCTCATCGCGCCGCACTGCCCGCTGGGCCCCGTCTCGCTGGCCGCGAGCCTGCAGATCGCCGTCAGCGTGCCCAACTTCCTCATCCAGGAACAGTCGATCGGCATCCACTACAACACCGGCGCCGACGTCCTGTCCTACCTCGCCGACACCGAGGTGTTCCGCTTCCACGAGGGCCATCTGCTGCGTCCGACCGGACCGGGGCTCGGCATCGACATCGACGAGAAGGCGGTGCGCGCGGCCGACGACAGTCAGGCCGACTGGCACAACCCGGTGTGGCGGCACGAGGACGGCTCGTTCGCCGAGTGGTGAGGCTCCTCGGGGTTCACAGGGGCAGGGCGCGCTCGTTCACCACGTGCTTCATGACGAGCGTCGAGCTCAGGCGCTGCACGCCGGGCAGGGTGGCGAGCTTGTCGTCGTAGAGCCGCTGGAAGGCGGGCAGGTCCTTGCTGACGATGCGTACGAGATAGTCGGGATCCCCGAAGAGGCGCTCGGCCTGCAGGATCTCGGGGATCTCGGCGAGGGCGTGCTCGAAGTCGGCGACGGTGTCGCGGTCCTCCTGGCGCATGGTGACGAACACCAGCGCCTCGAAGCTCAGGCCCACGGCGCTCGCGTCGAGGATCGCGCGGTAGCCGCGGATGGCCCCGCTGCGTTCGAGTTCGCGCAGCCGACGGTGGCAGGGGGAGAGGCTGAGCCGCACGCGGGCCGCCAGTTCCGTGACCGTCAGACGGCCGTCTTCCTGGAGCTCGGCAAGAATCTTCCGGTCCACATCATCCATGGGGTAGATCCTGCCACTGTGGCTGCTCCAGCTGGCAATACTTGGAAACACCTTTGGGCATATCGGAACTAATCTCCTTCTCGGAACCTGCTTGAGAGGGAGAAAGTACGTCGTGGCTGTCAGCTCCATAACCGCCTTCTGGGCGGTCTCAGTCCTGCTCATCCTCGTACCGGGGGCGGACTGGGCCTACGCGATCAACGCCGGCCTCCGCGACCGGTCCGTAGTACCGGCCGTCAGTGGCCTTCTGCTCGGCTATCTCGCGCTGACCGCCGTGGTCGCCGCCGGGGTGGCGGCGGTCGTGGCGCGGACACCGTCCGTCCTCACCGCCCTGACCGTCCTCGGCGCCCTCTACCTGGTGTGGCTCGGCGCCACGACGCTGGCCCGGCCCGCCGTCGCCGGGACCGCTTCGCAGGACGCGGAGAGCGGGGCGGTGGGGGCCAGGGTCCTCAAGGGGGTGGGGATCAGCGGACTCAACCCCAAGGCGCTCCTGCTCTTCCTCGCCCTGCTGCCGCAGTTCACCGCCCCGCACGGCGGCTGGCCGCTCGCGGCGCAGATCGGCACGCTCGGACTTGTGCACACGCTCAGCTGCGCGGCGATCTATCTGTGCGTGGGCGTACTGGCCCGCACCATCTTGCGGGCACGCCCCGCGGCCGCGCGCATGGTCACCCGCGTTTCGGGCGCCGCCATGATCGTGATCGGCGTACTGCTGCTCGCGGAACGCCTCGCGGCCTGAGGCGAGTACGTGGCTTGAGGGGAGTACGTGGCCCGAGGGGAGTACGTGCCTGAGGCGAGTGCGTCACGCGGCGTTCGGCTCGCCCCGCCACTCGTGCGCGAGCAGCGACCAGACTTCCATGTCGTGGCGAACCCCCTTGTACAGGGACTGCTCGCGCAGGGTGGCGTCCAGGTGCATGCCCATGCGCCGGGCGACGGCACGGCTGCGGGTGTTGCCGGCGCTGTTCCACCACTCGACGCGGTGCATGCCGCGCTCGCCGAACGCGTACGCGATCAAGTGCCGGACCGAGGCACTGATCAGGCCGTGGCCCTCACCCGCGGGCTCGGCCCAGACGCCGATCTCGCAGTTGCCGGTCTCGGCGTCGAACCGCACGAACATCACGCCGCCGATCAGCGTGCCGTCCCGCCAGATCCCGTAGATCCGTCCGGAGTCGGCGGCCTGCTTGTCCGCGTAGTTCTGGAGGGTGGCGCGGGCGGACTCCAGATCGGTGGAGCGGGAGGCCCACGGGATCCAGGGGTCGGTGTTGGCGCGGGCCCGGTCGATGTGGGCCAGGAACTCGGTGTCCTGCCAGGGCTCCAGCATGCGGAGCTCGGCGTTCTCGGTCAGCGGTATGGCATACATGGCTGGTCCTATGCGGTTGTCCGGCTGGGTGCGCGCGGTGTCAGGCCCAGCGCATCCAGGTACGTGGCACTCAGGTACGTAACGAACGTTGGGTATGTACTCTAACGGCTATGACGCCGCCAGCCCGTACCGACCATGACGCCCGCAGGACCGAGGTCTCCCAGGCGGTGTGGCGGGTGCTTGCCGCCCGCGGTTTCGGCGGGCTCACCCTGCGCGCGGTCGCCGCGGAGATGGGGGCCACCACCGGGCTCCTCACGCACTACTTCCCCAGCAAGCGGGCCCTGCTGAGACACGCCCTCGAGGTACTCGACCGGCGCTCGGCCGATCGCCCGCGCCCGGCGGCGGAGCAGGCCGGGGAGGCGACCGGGCTTGTGATGCTGCGGGCGACGCTGCTCGACATCCTCCCGCTGGACGACGAGAGCGCGGCGAGCAACCGGATCTGGGTGGCTTCCTGGGACGTGGCGCTCGCCGACCCGGATCTTGCCCAGGAGCACGCCGAGCGGTACGGCCGTGCGCGCGAGCGGATGGCCCGGCACATCGCGGACGCCAAGGAACTGGGCGAACTGCCGCCCGGCCCGCGGACCGAGGACACCGCGGCGGCCGCCCAGAGCTTTGTGCTGGGGCTTGTCGTCCAGGCGCTGTTCGCGCCCCGGGAGTTCCCTGCCGAGCGGCAGATCGCGCTGGTCGACGAGTACGTGGCACGGCTGGGCGCCGGAGGTGCCCAGAGGGAGCGAGCCGCAGGCGAAGTCGCCGACGCTTGATCTCCTTGATCCAGAACATCCGCGCGTGGGTCTCCCGCGAGGACGGGCCGGGGCCCTCCGCCGAGAGTGGTGAGCCCGGCCGTTGGGGCGCCGTTGCGTTTCACACCCCCAGGATGCGGGAGAGTCCGTAGTCGAAGCGCTCGTCGAAGGAGGTGTCCTCGAAGTGCGCGGCGGCTCGGGACAGCGAGGGGTATTCGCCCGTGTCCAGCTGTCGTGCGAACGCCGGACCCATCGCGTCAGGAAGCGCCTGTTCCTCCTGAGCCAGCCCCAAGGCGAAGTAGACAAGGCTCCAGCCGGTCCAGACCGCCTCGCGTTCCGCGAGACCGCCGGCCAGCAGCGCCTCGGTCATCAGGTCGGCGAAGCGGAGTGTGGCGGGTTCGGCGGCGTACGTACCGGCCACGATCCTGGCCCCGTCCCGGTGAGCCAGCAGGGCGCGGCGGTAGCGGTGGAGCAGTTCGCGGACCCGTGGTTCCCAGGGCTCGGGCAGTCCGTCCACCGGCGCCTTGGCCACGATCGCGTCCGCCATCAACTCCGACAGGCGCGCCTTGGTCTTCGCATGCCAGAGCACTGTGTTCATCCGGACGCCGAGCCGGTCCGCGATGCCGCGGATCGAGAGCCCGTCCGCGCCTTTCTCCTCAAGGAGTTCCAGGGCCGTTCGCACCACCGTTCCGGGGTCGAGCCGAGTCCGGGCGAGATCCTCCGCTTGCTTCTTGGTCACCGACCTAGTCTACTGGGCGCACCCCGTCTTGGTCACTGACCAAGAGAGTCTTGAGGAGCTGCCATGGAGCACGAGCACGTAGTCATCGCAGGAGGCGGCCCCACCGGGCTGTGGCTGGCCGCCGAACTGCGGCTGGGCGGGACACCCGTCACCGTCCTGGAAACTCGCCGCGAGCGGGATCCCCACTCCAAGGCCCTCACCATCCATCCGCGCACACTGGAGGCCCTGGCCACCCGGGGCGCGCTGGAGCCCTTCCTCACGGAGGGGCGGCGCATCCCCAGCGGCCACTTCGGCGGCCTTGACGACCGGATGGACTTCGGGGTCCTCGACACCCCCTACCCCTTCACACTCGCCCTGCCGCAGGCCCGCACCGAGGAACTGCTGGAGGAGCACGCCGATGCGGCCGGAGCCAAGATCCGGCGCGGGCACCAAGTGACCGGACTTACCCAGGACGAAGACGGGGTGAGCGTCGAGGCAACCGGCCCCGATGGCCCGTACACACTGCGCGCCGACTACATCGTCGGCTGCGACGGCACCCGAAGCACCGTGCGCGAAGCGGCGGGCATCGACTTCCCCGGCAACGACGCCACCACCTGGGGCTTCCTGGGCGACGTCGTCCTGGACAACCCGCCACAGGAAACGGTGCTTGCCGTGTCGGGCCCGACCGGCGGCGTCATGATCGTCCCGTTGCCGGGCGGCATCCACCGGATCGTCGGCGGTGACCCGGACAGTACCGGTACCGGCTACCCCGGCGAACTCACCCTCGACGGGCTGCGCGCCAAGGTGACCCGCATCGCCGGCACCGACTTCGGCATGCGTGACCCGAGCTGGCTCTCCCGGTTCGGCAACGCCACCCGCCAGGCCGCCGAGTACCGCAGGGGCCGCGTCCTCCTCGCGGGCGACGCGGCGCACATGCACTACCCGGCCGGAGGCGTGGGCCTCAACGTCGGCATCCAGGACGCCACGAACCTCGGCTGGAAACTGGCCGCCACAGTGGCAGGCACCGCCCCCGCCGGACTTCTGGACAGCTACCACTCCGAACGCCACCCGGTCGGCGCCGACCTGCTGCTCAGCACCCGCGCCCAGACGGCGCTGATGAACGCCTACTCGGCGGAGGGCCAGGACCTGCGCGCGCTCCTGAGCCAACTCATCGCCACCGTGCCCGAGTTCTCCCGAAGCCTGGCCGAACGGCTCTCGGCACTGGCCGTCACCTACCCGGGCCCCGCACACCATCACCCCCTGACCGGTCACCGCGCACCCAACCTCGAACTCACCGACAGCACAGACCTCTTCACCCTGCTCCGGACCGGCCGCCACGTCCTGCTGCACTTCACCGGCACCCCGGCACCGCCCTCCACCCCGCACATCGTCACGCACACAGCACACCGGCCCGACCCACGCCCCGCCTGGTCCACGGTGCGTGCCGTGCTCATCCGCCCCGACGGCCATGTCGCCTGGGCGAGCGAACAGCCCGACGCCGAAGCTCTGCGGGCCGAGGCGCACGCGGCGGTATCCGCGACCCACCGCTGACCAGGACGCCGTCGATGTCCACGGCCCCCGGCCGTCGGCAGCCGGACGGTTCGCACCGGCCAAGACAGCCCCTGGCACCCTCTGTCCCGTAGGCCCCGTCCTGTCCCGTAGGCCCCGTCCTTCTCTACAGCCAGTCGTGCTCACGCGCGTAGCGCGCCGCGTCGTGCCGGGTCCGTGTCTGGGTCTTCTGCATGGCGTTCGAGAGGTAGTTGCGTACGGTGCCCTGCGCCAGGCGGAGGCGGGTGGCGATATCGGCGACGGAGTACCCGTCGCCGGTCACCCGCAGGACGTCGATCTCCCGGTCGGTGAGCGGGCAGTCGTCGACGACGGCGAGCGCTGAGACATCCGGGTCGACCCAGCGCTTGCCCTCGTGCAAGGTGTTGATGACCGTCGTGATGTGCGCGGGTTCCGCCGACTTGCTGACGAATCCCTGGACTCCGAGCTTCAGGGCCTTGCGGAGCACCCCGGGCCGTGCATGGCGGGTCAGCATGAGGATCACCTGGTCCGGCTGCGCACGGCGGATCTCCGCGACGGCGCCGAGTCCGTCCACACCGGGCATCTCCAGGTCGATGACGAGCACGTCCGGCCGGTGCCGCAGTGTGGCCTCGACGGCCGATCGGCCGTCGTGCGCTTCGGCGAGCACGGTGATGTCACCTTCGAGCGGCAGCAGCGCAGCCAGGGCTTTGCGGAGGAGGGCCTCGTCGTCGGCGAGCACCACGCTGATCATCGGTCGTCCTCTCGTGCCGCGGAGTGCGGATTCGCCGAGCGGAGGGAGGGGAACTCCGCAGCCGTGAGGAAGCGTCCGTCCTTCTGCTCCACCGTCAGCTCGCCTCCGCTGTCGCCCACTCGTTCCTTGAGCGTGGCAAGGCCGCCGAGTTCGGGAAGGGGAGCCTCCCGCGCGCCGTCGTTGACGATGGTGATGCCCGACTCCGACAGAGTGATCCGCACCCGCGTGGCTTGGGCGTGGCGCAGGATGTTGGTCGTCGTCTCGCGCAGGACCTGGCCGAGCAGACCGTTGACCCTCTCGTCGGGGTCGGTCTCACGGTTGACGCGCACGCGGATGCCCGCGGCTTCGAAGAGGTTCTTCGCGTTCTCGAGCTCCACGGACAGATTGAGCCGCCGCTGGGCGTAGGCGAGCTCCTTTGTCTGGGTGATGGTGTCGCTGACCAAGGCGCGCACCTCCCGCAGTTCTTCCTCCACGCGTCCGATGTCGCTGCGCAGCAGCTTCTCGGCCAGGGTGATCTTCAGCTTCACCACGTGCAGTGTGTGGCCCTGGATGTCGTGCAGATCGCTGGCGAAACGGATGCGTTCGCGGTAGACGGCCAGCTCCGCCTCGTGTTCCCGTGACTGCTCGATGACCTCGTAGAAGCGTTGGTTGGCGAACATGAGGCCGGTTGCCACCACCATGATTCCCGTGGGGAGGAGGACGTACCGGATCAGGACGCCGGCGACATCGGCCGGTGATTCAAGGAGCTTCGCCGTGCCCACCGCGGCGACGAACGCGCTCAGTGCCAGGGTCGCCGGGACGCGGTGGCGGCGGGACAGCTGGGAGATGAAGTAGGGGCCCACGATCGTGATGCCGTAGAACGCCGTGTGGCTGTCGGTCACCAGCACTCCGAGCAGCCATACGGCAGCGGTGATGATCAGGCAAGGGAGCACGACGCGGGAGGTGTCACCCGCCGTCCATCGCTCGATGACCACCAGGGCCGCGACCACCCCCAGGGTCAGGAGGGCGCCCTCCCACCACGACCTGGCATCGACCGCCACCAGAACCGCCCCCACGGCAGCGAGCGGCGGGATGATCATGGCGAGGTTGATGCCGCGCAGCCGTCCCTGCGTCGTCTGGGCGTGCTCGGGCATCTTGTGATGTCTTTCCGGGATCAGGTTCGGGATCGGGTTCGGGATCAGGTTCGGGGTCGGGCAGCAGAGTCTGCCCCGCAATATTCCCCCGGCTCAGAGGGCGCCACCAGTGACACCGCGTCATGCCTGCACCCTAAGAAATGTCATGGCGCGGTGGTGACACCACGCCCCTGCCGGGCGGGCGTCACGACGGCTGAAATCGAAGCATGACCTCGACACCAGTCATCGACGTCGCACGCCTGAACATCAGCTACGGCGACTTCCACGCAGTGAAAGACCTGACCTTCCAGGTGAACAAGGGGGAGCTCTACGCGCTTCTGGGCACGAACGGGGCCGGGAAGACCTCGACCCTGGAGATCATCGAAGGCCACCGCACGGCCACCTCGGGCACCGTGCGGGTTTTCGGGCGCAGCCCGCGCGACCGGCACGCCGTGCGGCACCGGATGGGCATCATGCTGCAGGAGAGCGGATTCTCCCCGGACCTGACGGTGAAGGAATCGGTCCGGCTCATCGGCACACTCTCCCGGCGCGAGGACAGGGCCGAACGCGTGCTCAGCATCGTCGACCTCACGCACAAGGCGGGCACCCAGGTGTCCCAGCTCTCCGGCGGTGAGAAGCGGCGCCTGGACTTCGCCACCGCCGTGTACGGGAACCCCGAGCTGATCTTCCTGGACGAGCCGACCACCGGCCTGGACATCCAGTCCCGGGACGCTCTGTGGGACGCCGTGGACAAGCTGCGCGAAGACGGATCCACCATCGTGCTCACCACGCACTACCTGGAAGAGGCACAGCAGCGCGCCGATCGCATCGGGCTCATGCACATGGGCGCCTTTCACCAGGAGGGGACCGTCGCCGAGCTGACGCGGACACTCCCGGCCGCCATCCGCTTCTCCCTTCCTGCCACCGCGCCGGAGCCACCGCTGCAGGCCACACGCGAGATGGACGGGGGGTTCGTCGTCAAGACCTTCCACCTGCAGAAGGACCTCCACACCCTGCTCGGCTGGGCGGACGCCAAAGCGGTGGAGCTCGAGGAACTCCAGGCCGGACCGACGCGGCTCGATGACGTCTTCCGCGCCATCGGCAGCGCGTAGCCCACTGCCGGACCTTCCCAAGAAGAGGACCTTCACGATGCTCTCCATCGCTCTGAGCGAGCTCATCCAGATCTTCCGGAACCGGCTGGTTCTGCTCAACAGCTTCATCATTCCCGTAGCGGCCTGCGCGTTCTTCGTCTACAAGCACGAAACCTTCGCGGACCTGCGCAGCCTCGGATACATCGCGGCGGTGGTGATGTTCACCGTGACCGCCTTCGGGCTGTACGCCAGCACGGTGACGACCCTGGCCTCGCGCCGTCAGACCCTCTTCCTCAAGCGGCTGCGCTCCACCCCGGCGAGCGACGCCGGTATCCTCTCCGGCCTCGTGCTCCCGGTCACCGTCCTCGCACTGGTCCAAGTGACCGTGATCCTCGCGGTGCTCGCCGCCGTCGCCGGAGAGCCGGACAACGTGCTCCTTCTGACGGCGGCGGTCCTCTCCACGGTGGTCATGATGCTCGGCCTCGGCCTTGCCACGGCGGGACTGACGAACTCCCCCGAGCACGCCCAGGTGACCACGCTGCCGGTCAGCCTCGGCGCCATCGCCGTCACGAACTGGGTGGCCATCACCGGCACCGAGGAACTCACCCTGCTCAAGCGGCTGCTCCCCGGCGGCTCGGCCACCGAACTGGCCCTCAACGCCTGGAACGGCGGCGTTCCCGTGGCGGAGTCCCTGCCGCTGCTGCTGCCCACACTGGGCTGGGTCATCGTCTCCGTGGCCCTGGCCTCCCGGCTCTTCCGCTGGGAGCCGCGCCGCTGACCTCCTCGTCCCTGAAAGGGCGTGTCAGCGCGTTGCTGTTCGTGACCGGTGTGCCGCGACACCTGTGAGGTCCGGCTCGATCTCCGGGTGCAGGACGAGCGCGTCGTCGTAGTCGCCGTCGTGCTCGTGACGGTAGGGGAGTGGCGCGGTGACCGGCAGCGTGCGAAGCCGGTCGCGCAGTTCGGCTGCGCGGGCGCGGTAGCCGGCCTCGTCGAGCCGGTCGGCGCCGTAGACGACGTACGGCGGGAGTGCGTCCATCCCCGTGTACCAGAAGGTGCCGTGCAGCAGCGGGAAAAGCACCTCGTCCAGCTGGCCGTGGATCCCGCGCGCCCCGAATCCCGACTCCCGCGCGCCGACCGTGGTGATGACCATGGCGCGCTTGCCCGCGAGTCCGCCGTCCCCGTAGCGCAGGGTTCGTCCCCGGTGGTCCTGGAGCCCGAAGGCGAAGCCCTGTACGAGCACCCGGTCGAACCACCCCTTGAGGATGGCGGGCGGCCCGAACCACCACAGCGGGAACTGGAACACCAGCGCATCGGCCCAGGCGATCTTCTCCTGCTCGGCGGTGATGTCGTCCGTCAGCTTGGCCGCGCCGTAGGCGTGTTCCTGCTCGGCGCCGACCAGGAGCCGGTCGACCGTTTCGCGGTGGAAGTCGCCGGAGTCCACCACGGGTTTCCAGTCCATGGCGTAGAGATCGGACTCGCGGACCTCGTGCCCGAGGTCACGCAGTTCCTGTATCCCGTCGTCACGCAAGGAGCCGTTGAGGGACTGCGGTTCGGGGTGTGCGAATACCCAAAGAATCTTCATGTCATCGATCCTCCGCCGCGGCCCGGCGGGGGACGAGTGGCCAGATGGCCAGGGAGTGCAAGGATCTGGCCAGCGTCAGCTCTGCGGTACGTCCTTGACGAACACGATGCCGTCGATGTCCGCCAGGTGCCCCGGATGGAGCGGGGCGTAGCCGAACCAGGGGGATACGCGGGGCGCGGGCGGTATGTCGGCCAGGGCGCTGGCCAGCCGCGGGGCGTCGATGAGGCGGCGGTCTTCAGGGAGCGCGTACAGGAGTCCTTCGACGGTGTCCGGCGGTGGAGTGTCCACTCCCTGGTGCCGGATCGTGCCGAGCGCCGTGGCCACGAAGGCGTACTCCTGGCCGAGCCGGGCGCTCACCAGCGCGCCGGCGCTCCACCACTCCAGCGGCACCCCGCCCATCCGCATCGAGCTCTTGGGTCGCTGGAGATGGGCGTTCTGGGCGTGGACGAGTGCCGGGCCCCGCTCGGCGAGAGCGAGGAGGTTGTGGGCCATCATCTGGTCCCGGGTGCCCACAAGGCGGGTCATGCGCGCCGTTGAGGTGTCGGCCATCCAGTGGTGGTAGCGCAACAGGCCGGTGGCGGTACGCCCGTACAGCCGCGCCCGGTCCCAGTGCTCCCGCGAGGCCGTCGCGAGCAGGTGCGGCGTCTGCTGGTCGAGCAGTGCCACCAGATCGTCGGCCAGCAGCCGCAGTTGACCGGCCTCGGCCGACTGCCCCACGGACTGGGACGGGTCCATCATCACGGCGGGATCGGTCCACCGGTCGTCGGCGCCGAGCAGGCGGTCGAGTGTGTCCGCGGTACAGGGGAGCAGGTCGGCGTCGACCCGGGCCGCGAGGTAGCTGTGGAGCGCGGCGATGGCCCGGCGGGGGCTCGCGGCGTGGGTGATCTCCAGTGGGCCGTCGAAACCGGCGAAGCGGAGTCGTTCGGACGCGGGCCTGCCGTCGTTGTCGGCGCGGACGTTGTGGGCGCGCATCCAGCGCACGAGCTCGCGGTTGGCAGCGGAGGCGCCCCAGCCGTGGCTGATGCCCTGCTCCATGACCTCGTCGAGAGTGCCGGTGCCCGAGGTGACGTAGTCGTCCACGACCAGGCCCATCATGCAGTCGCTCTCGATCGCGATCGTCCGGTAGTCCTCCTGCTCGACGAGCTGCCGGAAGAGCTCGTTGCGCAGGTCGAGCAGGGCGTCCTCGCCGTGGGTGGGCTCGCCCAGGGCGAGCAGCCGGGGCCGGGCCGGGAGCAGCCTCATGACCGCGGCGGCCTCGACGGCATGGGCGGTGTCTTTGACGTCAGTAGCCATGCCTTCAACGGTATCGTTGAACCTTCGGTTGAAACTTGGCCGCGATATCATCGGCCCCATGGGGAGAAACCTTCAAAGCGGTGAGCGGCTCAGGCCGGTTGACCTGGCGCGCGGGCACGGTCTGTCCACGCAGGCGATCAGGAACTACGAGGAGGCCGGCATCCTGCCGGTCGCCGCCCGCACCTCCCACGGCTACCGCACCTATACGTCGCTGCACGCGGCGGCGCTGTGCGCGTTTCTGGCTCTGGTGCCCGGTCACGGCCACCAGACGGCGACATCGATCATGCGGGCCGTGAACCAGGGCGCGGTGGACGGGGCGTTCCGCCTCATCGACGAGAGCCACGCCCAGCTCCTCGACGACCGGCGGACCCTCCAGGCCGTGGAGAGCGCCCTTCGCGACCTGGAGCCCACCACGGGGCCCGAGCCCACCACGGGATCCGAGCCCGGCGGCACATTCGTCGGGCCGCTGGCGCAGAAGCTCGGAATCCGGCCCGCGACGCTGCGCAAATGGGAGCGCGCCGGTCTCGTGAACCCGCGCCGCGACCCGCGGACCGGATACCGCGTCTACGACGAGGCCGACGTACGAGACGCCCGGCTCGCCCACCAACTGAGGCGGGGCGGCTACCTCCTCGAGCAGATCGCCCCGCTGATCGCCCAGGTGCGTGCGGCCGGTGGTCTTGAGCCGCTGGAGGCAGCACTGGGTGACTGGCACGGCCGACTGTCCGCCCGCGGGCGGGCGATGCTGACCGGCGCCGCGGAGCTGGAGGCGTACCTCCAGAAGCGCGGATGAGGTCTCGGTCGCCGGGCCGACCCGTTACGCGTATCGAGTGGCACCTCACCCTCAAGGTGAGCGTGAGGGTGAGGGTTCATGGGGTGGAGCGGCCGGTGGGCGGAAGAGGCAGGCGCCCGTTCACCAGGTGACCGGCAGCTGGTGCACGCCGTAGATGACGGCGTCGTACTTGAAGGGGATCTCCTTCAGGTCCGTGGCCACCTGCAGGGTGGGGATGCGCCGGAACAGGGTCGGGTAGATGACCTGCAGTTCCAACCGGGCCAGGGGCTGGCCGACGCAGTGGTGGGTGCCCGCGCCGAAGGCCTGGTGCAGGCGGGCGTCGCGGGTGATGTCGAGGCGGTCCGGGTCGGGGAAGACGGAGGGGTCCCGGTTGGCGAGCTCGCCGAGCAGGATCACGCCCTCGCCGGCGCGAATGGTCCGGCCCGCGATCTCGATGTCCTCCAGTGCCGTCCTGCGCCGGCCCAGGTGCACGATGGAGAGATACCGCAGCAGTTCCTCCACCGCGAAGGCGATCACCTTGGGGTCGTCGGTGTCGCGGACGACGGCGAGCTGGTCGGGGTGCTGGAGCAGCAGCAGGGTGCCCAGAGTGATCATGTTGGCGGTGGTCTCGTGCCCTCCGAGGAGCAGCAGTACGCCCATCGCGACGGCCTGGCGGCGGGTGAGCTCGCCGGCCTTGATCTGCTCGCCGAGCTGGGAGAGCAGGTCGTCGCCGGGGCTCGTGAGCTTCTCCGAGACCAGGTGATCCAGATACTGGGCCAGGTTGGCGTGCGCGGCCTGCCGTGTCTCGGGGGTGGCGACGGCGGAGACGATGTCCTTGCTGTTGCTCTGGAAGAAGGCGTGGTCCTCGTAGGGCACGCCGAGCAGTTCGGAGATCACCAGGGAGGGGATCGGCAGGGCGAGAGCCTGGACCAGGTCGGCGGGATTCGGCCCGTCGAGCATGCGGTCGATGAAAGCGTCCGTCATCTTCTGCACGACGGGGCGCATCGCCTCGACGCGTTTGATGGTGAACACCCCGCTGACCATGCGGCGCAGCCGCGCGTGCTCCGGGTCGTCGAGGCCGACGAAGCTCAAGTCGGTCGCGTTGCCCGCGTGCTGATGGGCCGGATCAGGGGCGACAGGGCTGGGGAAGCCGGGGTGGGAGAACTTCGCACTCAGCCGGGCGTCGGCGAGCAGCGCTTTCTGCTCGGCGTGGTCGGTCACCACCCAGGGGGTGCTTTCGCCCCAGGAGCGGACCTTCGTCAGCGGGCCGCGCTGGGCCAGGTCACGCATCTGTGGGGACGGGTCGAACGGGCAGACCGCCGAGCGGGCCGGGGGGAATTCGGGTATTTCGGCCGGGGTGGTGTCCGGGGCGGTGTCTGTGGGGGGCACGCTGGTCATGTTCGTCCTTCTGTGGTGATCGGGAAGTCGCCGGGGAAGGGAGGGCGTGGGGTGGGGCCGCCGCTTTCGGTGAGGGGTGATCCCGCCCCGCTGCCGTCAACGGCTCGGCACGGTGGCGCGCGTGTCCGCGTCGACGAGGACCTGGCGGTGCAGGCGTGCCTGCTTGGGCATGTTCCAGCCGAGTACGGCGGTGGGCCGTCCCGCCAGCGAGTAGCGGGCGGCGAACCGGTGGTCCTGCTCGCTGCCCTCCACGACCGTCACCGTGGCATCGGCGGACGGTGTCCCGTAGACCTGGATCTTCGTGTCGAACTGGTCGGTCCAGAAGTAGGGGACGGGCGCGTAGGTCCGGCAGGCGCCGAGGATGTTCGCGGCGACGACCGCCGTCTGTTCGACCGCGCTCGTCCGGTTCTCCAGGCGCAGTGAAGTACCGAGGGTCTCGTGGTGCCAGCGCGCTACGTCGCCTACGGCGTAAATGCCTTCCGCAGCACGGCAGTTGGCGTCACACATCACCCCGTCGTCAAGGCGCAGGCCACTCCCGGCCAGCCAGGCGGTGGCCGGAGTGCAGCCGATGGCGACCACGACGACGTCAGCGGGCAGCGTCTCGCGGTTCGGCAACAGCACACCGTTGACCCGACCCCGCGAAGACGTCAGACCGGTGACCGCCGTGCCGTTCATGAGACGGACGCCGTTTCGGGTGTGCAACTCCGCCAGCAGACCGGCCACCCGGGGCCCGAGCTGTCCGGCCATCGGCGCCGGCTGCGGCCCGACCAGCGTGACGTCGCGGCCCAACTGCCGGGCCGTTGCCGCGATCTCCGCACCGAGAACGCCGTTTCCGGCGACCACGACCCGTGAGCCGCCCAGCAGATCGTTCCGCAGCGCGACAGCGTCTTCGAGCGTGCGCAGTACGTGCACGCCGCGCAGAGCCTCCTGGCCGGGCAGCGTACGGGCCTGCAGGCCCGTGGCCACGACGACGGCATCGGCGCTCAGAGCGCTCCCGGACGCCGTACGGACCGTGCGCGTCGGTACATCGAGGGCGACGGCCGCGTCGCCGAGCAGGAACTCGGCGTCGAGAGCGTCGAGGACTTCCCGACTGCGCAGTTGTGCCCGCTCGGGTTCCCAGGCGCCGGACAGGACCTGCTTGGACAGCGGGGGACGGTCGTAGGGAAGGCGGGACTCGGCACCCAGCATGGTGATGCGGCCTTGGTAGCCCTGGCGGCGGAGGGCTTCGGCCGTACCGAGACCGGCGGCGGAGGCGCCGACCACCAGGACGTGGCCGGGTGCGTTCACGAGTCTGCGCTGAGGTGGATGGCAGCCGTGGGGCAGACACCGGCTGATTCCCTGACGGCCGCGTGCTGGTCCTCGGGCGGTTCGGTGCTGAGCAGTACCACGATGCCGTCGTCGTCCCGCTGGTCGAACACCTCAGGGGCTATCAGTACGCAGCTTCCGGCACCGCAGCACTTGTCCTCTTCGACGGTGATCTTCATGGTCCGGTGTCCTCCAGATGGTTGTGGGGGGTGCGGGGGGAGGTGACGGGCGCGGTGAGCAGGCCGACGAGCGCGTCGCAGAGTGAATCGGCCGTGCGCCGCCAGGAGTCGTGCAGCGGCACTCTGCCGTCGGCCAGGGCGCGTTCTCGTTCCGCGCAGGCATGGGTCAGCAGGTCACGGGCCATCGCAGCGCGCTCCGCGCGCACTTGCGCCGACAGCATGTGAAGGCATCGTCCGAGGCCGTCCAGGGTCTTTTGCAGATACGGCCTGACGAGCGCCTCGTCGGTGACGATCGCGCGCAGCAGAGGGTCGGTCATGACCTGAACCGCGCAGCGGGCGTGCCAGGAAGGAACGCCGAGCGAGTCCAGATACTCCGGACCCGGGCGCACCAGGCAGTCCACCCAGTCCCGGATGTCCTCGCTGTCGCCGATCTCCTCCAGATACCGCTTCCGGATGAGGTCGGTTGCCTCGCCGTGCCTGGCCATGATGGCGCGCACCAGAACAGCCCTCGAGGCGAAGTGGTAGCTGACGGCGGTGACATTGCCCTGCCCCGCCGCCTCGCCGATCTGGCGGTTCGACACGGCGGACAGGCCCTGCTCGGCGAAGAGCCGCTCCGCGGCCGACATGATCGCCCCGCGGGTCTCCGCCACGCGTTCGGCGCGCAGGCGGGTGAGCGGCTTGGTCTCCTGGCGTCCGGCCACGTGCGGC
Source organism: Streptomyces sp. NPDC056486 (assembly GCF_042795295.1). Taxonomy (NCBI): domain Bacteria; kingdom Bacillati; phylum Actinomycetota; class Actinomycetes; order Kitasatosporales; family Streptomycetaceae; genus Streptomyces; species Streptomyces sp. NPDC056486. The sequence goes on along the minus strand of NZ_JBHTSF010000076.1, from coordinate 15,015 downwards.
CTCCACGGTTCGGCAGTGCGTGCTGGCACCAGAAGTCAAACGCACGCCCTTTCATAAGTCAATCAACTGACTTAAAAATGGATCGTGCGCTGTGCGCTGTGGGTTCGTGGGTGAGACGGGCGGTGCGAGGCGTCAGCCTCCGTCGGGGGGGGCGACCGCCCCGAGGGCTCGCCGACCACCTGGGCGTCCCTTCGGCCGTTTCAGCCGGTCGCGCGCGTGCTCTCCCGCACCGTCAGCCCGTACCCCGCGGTCAGCCGTGTGGGCGGTGCCATCGCACCGGCGTCGATCCTGCGCAGCAGCGCGTCGACGGCCAGTTCCGCGATGCCCCGCTTGTCCGGGGCGACGGTGGTCAGGCTCGGCACGCCGTAGCGGGACTCCTCGACGTCGTCGAAGCCGACGACGGCCAGGTCGTGCGGGACGCGCAGGCCGTGCTCGTGCGCCACCCGCAGCGCTCCTGATGCCAGCAGGTCGTTGAAGCAGAACACGGCGTCCGGCGGGTCATCCAGCGTCAGGAGCGCACGCATCGCGGTGGCCCCCTCGGCTCGGGTGAAAGCCCGGGTGTCCGGGGCCAGTTGAGGATCGTGCGGGACGCCCGCCGCATGCAGCGCGGTCAGGTAGCCGTGCATGCGCTGGACCGTCGTGGCATGGGCGGGGCCCGAGGGCTGACCGATGACGGCGACGCGGCGCCTGCCGAGGGACAGGAGGTGGTCGGTGGCCTCGCGCGCGGCCGCCGAGTTGTCGATCAGGACGTGGTCGGCCGGGATCTCGTACGACTGCTCGCCCAGGAGCACCAGCGGTACGCGGCGTTCGCGGGCGGCGAGGACCTGCTCGTCGAGCCGGAGCGGGCTGAGCAGGACGCCGTCGATGAGCGGGTCGCTGAGTCCGCAGGCGATGCGCAGTTCCTCGTCCGCGCTGCCGCCGGTGTCCTCGATGAGCACGGTGCAGCCGCGCTTCTTCGCGGCCGCGATGACCTCGGCGGCCAGTTCGGCGAAATACGGAGCGACGAGTTCGGGGACGGCGAGCGCGATGATGCCGCTGCGGCCGGTGCGCAAGTGGCGTGCCGATGCGTTGGGTTGATAGTCGAGGTCCGCGATGGCGCGCAGGACGCGTTCGCGTGTCCGGTCGGCGACTCTGGTCTCGCCGCGCACGACGTTCGACACCGTCTTGATCGATACCCCGGCGCGCTCCGCTACGTCCTTCAGACGGGTGCCTGCCACGGTGTTTCTCCCTCCCCCGACAGCAGCAGCGTACGTCATGGTTCAACGTTGTAATCGGATGGGGCCGGTGTGGATCCGTCGAGTACGTGAACAGGTAATGCGTCCCTAGGTGTTGACGCCGTATTGCCAGCTGAGTACAACGTTGTAAACACAGCGGGCAACCAGAGGTTTGGTTGTCGTCGCAGCGACATTCCAACGTTGCATTTCGTAGCAGTCTTGTTCGTCCAGTTCGTCAGTCCGTCTTGTTCTCCTTGTTCGCCGTGGAAGGACGCATGCCCATGCGGGACCGCATACCGACCCCGTCGCCGCCCGCCCCGTCCCGCCGCCGTGTGCTGCGCACCGGGCTCGCGATCGGTGCGACCGGCGCCGCCGCGCTCACTGCCGCAGGCTGCGGCAGCACCCTGGCGCAGGGGTTCACCGGCGGCGCGCCCTCGCCGTCGCGGCTGAACTTCTGGAACCCGTTCACCGGCGGCGACGGCGAGCGGATGCTGGCGATGCAGGACGCCTACCGGTCCTCGCACCGCTCGATCGACCTGAAGTCGGCGACGTTCCTGTGGGGCAACCCGTACTACACCAAGCTCACCCTGGCCACGCTCGGCGACCGGCCCCCGCAGGCCGCGGTGATCCACCTGTCGAAGCTGCCCACCCTCGCCGAGGCCGGCCTGCTCAGCGAGCTGCACCCCGAGGACCTGGCCCGGCACGGCCTGACCGAGGACAAGTTCGACGCGCGGCCCTGGCGCAAGTCCCAGTTCAACGGCAAGCCGCACGCCATACCGCTGGACACGCACCCCTTCGTGCTCTACTTCCGCACGGACATCGCCAAGAAGGCCGGACTGCTCGACGGCAAGGGCCAGTTGGCGGACGTCGACGGGCCCGACGCGTTCATCGACGCGCTGCGTGCGGCGAAGGAGGTCACCGGCGCCTGGGGAGGTTCGATCGCCTCGGTGAAGGACGCCTCGATGCAGTTCCGCATCTTCTGGTCGCTCTACCGGCAGATCGGCGGCGGCGACCTCGTCGCCGACCAGGGCAAGCGGGTGGTCATCGACACGGCCGCCGCGGCCGAGGCGCTGGCCTACATCCGCCGCCTCAGCGAGGAGAAGGTGATCCCCGCCAACACCGACGGCAAGGGCGCCATCACGCTGCTGACCACCGGCAAGGCCGGATTCTTGATGGACGGGGTATGGCAGGCGCTCGCGGTCCAGTCGGCGAAGGTGAAGTTCGACATGCGGCCCCTGCCGCGCATCTTCAAGGACGCGCCCTACGCCTGCGCCGCCGACTCGCACGCCCTGGTGCTGCCCAAGGCCCCCTCCGCGAAGGCCCAACGCCTCGATCTGTCCCTGGGGTTCGCCGCGTCGATGCTGCACTCCAGCAAGCTGTGGGCGGAGGGCGGCCATGTGCCGGCCTGGCTGCCGACGCAGCGTTCACGCGCGTACAAAGAACTCGTCCCGCAGTCGCACTACGCCGATGCCGCCGACGGAGCCGTCTACGACCCGGCCGCCTGGTACGGCGGCGCGGGAGGCACCATGCAGACCGTGGTGGGCGACGTGGTGACCACCGTGTTCACCGGCGACGCCAGCCCCACCGCGGGCGCCGCCCGGCTGCGCCGCGAGCTGCAGACCCTGGCCTCGCGCCCCGCTCCCGTATGAGCAGCGCGGCCCGCTGACGACTTCCGCCCAACCCCCCCTCGTTCCACCCTCCCTCGGATCCCGTACGCCTTGACCGAAAGGCCGAACCGTGGCCACGACGACCGCGAACTCCCCGATATCCAGCAGACGCGAACGCTGGGCAGGCCCGGGGATGCTGCTGCCCTTCGCCCTCTTCTATCTGGTGTTCCTGGTGGGGCCGCTGATCTACACCGTGGTCGCCGGGTTCTTCGAGACGAGCCTGCTCAGGAGCGGCCTCGGTGACTTCGCGGGCCTTTCCAACTACAAGGCCGTGCTCGGCGACGCGGAGTTCTGGCGCACCCTGGGCAACACGCTGTGGTTCACGGTCCTGACGACGGTGCCGCTGGTCGTGCTCAGCCTGGTCCTCGCCCTGCTCGCCGACCGGTTCGTGCGCGGCCGCTGGTTCTTCCGCTTCGCGTTCTTCGCGCCGTTCGTGCTGCCGTCCGCAGTCGTCTCGCTGCTCTTCATGTTCATCTACGCCGATCAACTGGGCCTGGCCCAGGAGGCCGTGAAGTGGTTCGGCGTCGACACCCCGCCGTCGTGGCTCGGCGACCCGGACTGGGCGATGATCTCCATCGCGGCGGCCACGGTGTGGTGGACCGTCGGCTTCAACTTCGTGCTCTATCTGGCCGGTCTGCAGGACGTGCCGCGCGAGGTCCACGAGGCGGCCGCCATCGACGGGGCCGGGCCCTGGCAGCGCATCCGTCACGTGGTCGTGCCGATGCTGGGCCGTACGACGACCCTGGTGACGGTGTTGCAGGTCATCGCCTCGCTGAAGGTCTTCGACCAGATCTACATGATGACCAACGGCGGCCCCGACGGCAGCACACGCCCCTCGCTCCAGCTCATCTACGACACCGGGTTCGTCGAGGGCCGCGTGGGCTACGCCTCGACCGTGTCGCTGCTCCTGTTCGTGGTGATCCTGTTCGTCTCCCTCGTCTGGTTCGCCCTCGTACGCCGCGCCGAGAAGGAGAACTGACCATGACCGCGATCGCCACGCGACCGGAGACCGAGCCCCGCGGCACCACCGCACCGCCCGCCCCCCGCCGCGACTCGGAGCGCCTGTTCAACCGGGTGGCCCTCGGCACGCTCATCGCCCTCGCGGTGCTGTGGCTGGTGCCGCTCGCATGGGCGCTCGCCACCTCGGTGCGGCCCGCGCAGGAGGTCGTCACCAACCCGACCGCATGGTTCACCGCGCACCCGACCCTGGAGGCGTACGGGCAGATCTTCGACGCGGGGAAGCTGCCCTACTGGTACGCCAACAGCTTCATCACCTCGATCCTCACCACGGTCCTCACGGTGATCATGGCGTCCCTCGCCGCGTTCGCCCTGTCGCAGACCCGGTTCCGGGCGCGCCGGGCCGCGTTCGTGATGCTGCTCGCCGGCATCATGATCCCGGGCCAGGTCCTGATGATCCCGCAGTTCCTCGCGCTCCAGTCGGCGGGCCTGCTGAACACCTACTGGGGTGTGGTCCTGCCGCAAGTCCCCAATGTCGTCGCCGTGTTCGTCTTCAAGCAGTTCTTCGACGGGATACCGCGGGAGCTGATCGACGCGGCGCGCGCGGACGGCGCGGGCTGGCTGCGCACCTACTGGCAGATCGTGATGCCGATCTCCCGCCCGGCCGTCTCCGCGGTCACGATCTTCGTGTTCGTCGGCGTCTGGAACAACTTCCTGTGGCCCCTGCTCGTGGTGACCGACCCGGAGATGATGACGCTGCCCGTCGGACTGACCTCCGTCCAGGACGTGTTCGGCGTGCCCTACGCCCAGCTCATGGCCTCCGCCGTACTCGGCGCCATCCCGCTGCTCGCCGTCTTCGCGCTGTTCCAGCGCCGCATCGTCGAGGGCATCGCCGGTACCGGCCTGAAGTAGCCCACCCTCGGCCCGAGAAGAAACCCACCCACTGCCCGACCCGAAAACCGCACCACAGAGAGAGGCACCACACCATGCCGCACACCGCACGGTTCGTCATCGACCCCGAGTTCAGCGTCGGCGACGTCGACCCGCGCCTGTACGGAACCTTCGTCGAGCACATGGGACGCTGCGTCTACACCGGCATCCACGACCCCGAGCACCCCACCGCCGACGCCGACGGATTCCGCGGAGACGTCGCGGAGCTCGTCCGCGAACTGGGCACCGGCCTCGTGCGCTACCCCGGCGGCAACTTCGTCTCCGGCTACCACTGGGAGGACGGCGTCGGTCCTGTCGCCGATCGCCCGCGCAGGCTCGACCTGGCCTGGCGCTCCATCGAGACCAACCGCGTCGGTACCAACGAATTCCTCGGCTGGGCACGCCAGTTGGGCCTCGACCCGATGATGGCCGTGAACCTGGGGACGCGCGGCATCGACGCCGCCCGCGCCCTGGTCGAGTACTGCAACCACCCGGGCGGCACGGCCTGGTCGGACCTGCGCATCAAGCACGGCGTGACCGACCCGCACGGCGTGAAGCTGTGGTGCCTGGGCAACGAGATGGACGGGCCGTGGCAGACGGGCCACAAGTCGGCCACCGAGTACGGGCGGCTCGCGGCCGAGGCGGGCAAGGCGATGCGCCAGGTCGACCCCTCCATCGAGCTCGTCGCGTGCGGCAGCTCCAACTCGCGGATGCCGACGTTCGGCACCTGGGAGCGTGAGGTCCTCGAGCAGACCTACGACGAGGTCGACTACCTCTCCCTGCACGCCTATTACGAGGAGTTCGACGGCGACCGCGCCAGCTTCCTCGCCTCGGGCGCACACATGGACCAGTACATCCGCGACGTGGTGTCGACCGCCGATCACGTACGGGCGGCGCGCGGAGCCAAGAAGCACATCAAGCTCTCCTTCGACGAGTGGAACGTCTGGTACGCCGCCCGCTTCGTCGGCGAGCGCAACCTGGAGACCGCCGAGACGCCCCGCCTCATCGAGGACACGTACAGCGTGACCGACGCCGCCGTGGTCGGCTCGCTGCTCATCACGCTCCTTCGCAACGCCGACCGGGTGGCCATCGCCTGCCTCGCCCAGCTGGTCAACGTCATCGCGCCCATCCGCACCGAGCCCGGCGGCGCCAGCTGGCGCCAGACCATCTTCCACCCCTTCGCCCAGGCGGCCCGATACGCCACCGGACGCGTTCTGCGCACCGACGCCACCGGGCCCCGCATCGACACACCTCAGTACGGCGATGTGTCCACCCTCGACACCGTGGTGACGCACGACGAGGAGAGCGGCGCGCTCACCGTCCTGGCCGTCAACCGTGACCAGGAGCAGCCGTTGCGACTCGAGGCCGCGCTGCGCGGGGGCGCCGCCGGATACCGCGTCGTGGAGCACTTGGTCCTCGCCGACCAGGACCCCGACGCGGTCAACACCGAGGCGGAGCCGGACCGGGTGGTGCCGCGTCGCGCGTCCGGGACGCACATCACCGCCGAGGGCTCACTTGCGGCCGAGCTGCCGCCGGTCTCCTGGAACGTCATCCGTCTCGCACCTCAAGGCGACTGACGACGACTGACGACGACTGACGACGACTGACGACGACTGACGACGACTGAGGACGACTGAGGACGACCGACACCCGTAGTTCGAACTGTTCCGTCCCACACGTCCCACGCCCCTTGCACACCCACCGCAAAGTCAGGAGAGGCCCATGTCAGCGCACGATCCCGCACGACCACGTCTCCTCCGTCCCACCGTCCTGTTCCCCGTGCTGCTCGCCTTTTTGGCGGCGCTGTTCGTCTCGCAGTCGGGGTCGTCGGCCGACGCCGCGACCGGCACCCTGCTGCGCGACGGCACCGGCCTGTACCCGCGCGCCGTCAGACTTGCCCACAGCGGCGACGCCAACGGCCGGATCCTGGCCTCCGTGGTCACGTTCTCCGGGAACAACGGGCTCGGCGCCATTCACGAGAGTACGGACGGGGGCGGGTCGTTCCGTGAAGTCGGAACAGTGCGCGACCCGGAGGCCGCGGGCGGGCAGGGTCTTTGCTGCTCGACGCTGTACGAACTCCCGCGGCGCATAGGCAACATGCCCGCGGGGACGCTGTTGTGGGCCGCCTCCGTAGGCCAGGACGAGGCGAACCGGCGGATGGCCCTGCGGGTCTTCAAGAGCAATGACGTGGGCCGCAGCTGGAGCTATCTGTCCACCATCGCCACGGCGTCGAACACCAAGGGGCTGTGGGAGCCGGAGTTCTCCGTCGACGCATCCGGGCAACTCGTCGCGCACTACTCCGACGAGACCGACGCCGCGCACAGCCAGAAACTGGTGGCCGCCCGCACCGCGAACGGGGTGAAGTGGAACGGGCACCACGACACCGTCGCCAGCACGCTCGCCTCGGACCGGCCGGGCATGGCGGTGGTCCGCAAGATGGGCGACGGGACCTACTTCATGTCGTTCGAGATCTGCGCCGCCGCGGGCCAGTTCCAGTGCGTCGTGCACTACCGGACCTCGTCCGACGGCTGGAACTGGGGCGCCGTCACCTCCCTGGGTATCCGCCCGGAGACCGCAGACGGCAAGTACTTCAAGCACGCGCCGAACATGGCGTGGGCGCCTGAAGCGGGTAACCCCAAGGGCAGGCTCTTCCTCGTCGGCCAGGTCATGTACAACCGCGACGGCAGTAAGGCGGCAGGGAGCGGACGCACCGTCTGGGTCAACAGCGCGGGCGGCGCGGGCAAGTGGCGGGAGATCCCCGCGCCGGTCGCCGTCGAGTCGACGACCGTCGACTACTGCCCCAACTACAGTTCCAGCCTGCTGCCGTCGGCCGACGGCAACAGGCTCCTGGAAATCGCCACGGACTGGTCCGGCTCGGTGTGCAAGCCGTACTTCGCCACCGGGTCCGTGCCCGCGGCCTGAGCGGCGGTTCTGAGCGAGAGATGCCGGCCGGGGTGCCACCCCGGCCGGCATCGGCGTCTATGGCGCTGTCGCGTTGCCGCCGAAGGTGACCACGAGGTGCCCGTCCGCCGCGTAGGAGGTTCCTGTTGTACGTGAACCCGTGCTTGCCGTTGTTGTGGGCGATGTTGCGCCGGTTGACGTGGTTGACCTTGATGCCCTCGCCGCCGACCTTGTAGCCGTTGCGGTCGCCGTTGCCGACCTGGGAGCCGTCGCTGAGGGTGCCGTTGCCGGCCATTAAGCCGAGGCACGTGCCAATGGTCATGTGCATGATGCTGATTCGCGGGCACGAACGAGTGGTGCTCCCTGGTTGCTGACTGCAGCCACATGGGGGAGCCCGCAGCGAGCCTTCGTCGCCCTGGCGTCAGTAGCCGCTACCGAGAGATCATGACCTACGACCCCCTCGACGAGATGTTCCGGCGGATCGACCTGACGCAGGCCATGGAAGCGCAATTCGGCACCAGTCGAACGTGGTCGCTGCACCTTCGCGCCGCCCACGCCCAGCTCGAGCAACTGCGCAGACTGCTGGGTGACACCCACTACGAGACGTTCACTGTGAGCGCCGTCGAAGCCGTCCGACGTCGCGCGGAGAGCCAGGATCCCAGAGACCTCCACGGCCAGTACCTCGGTCGAGAGCTGATCAGGCAAGAACAGACCTTCGGCGAGGACGCGGCACAAGTCGCATGGGGAATCGCCTTCGGGCTCTCCGTCCTCCTCGACGACGAGCAGTACGAGAAGGTCATCACTGCCGCGGCAGCGGCGTGCCGGAACAGCGTCGCCGGCCTCTCGGAGACCGGCGCCTGAGCCGAACCGTCAACACCTCGCGGCCCCCAGGGCTACTGGCGCTACGCCGGGTCGATCAACACAATGGGCGCATGACCAAGCCTGCATCCGCGCCGAACGCAGAGCAGTTTCAGGCTGTCGCCGAGGCACTCAGACGGGCGATGGTGCCTGCCGTGCAGCGGCAGGGGTCCGATTCCGAGGCCGAGTACGAATCCAACCCGACGCCGCTCACCGCCGACCTCCCCTCCTGCCACTGCCCGTGCGGCACTCACCCCGAGTTCCCCGGAACATGCAGCGGCTACGCCGAACCAGGTCTCACCGTCGTCGTCAACGCGCCCACCACCGGCCCGCAGCATGTGCCGTTGTGCCGCAACTGCCACGACATCCGCATGGGCCTCGCCCCCCAAGGCGACTCCGACGTGGAAGCGGTCACCGACACCTGCACCTGCCACTGCCAGGCCAACCACCCCGGCCGCACCGGCATCTGCGAAGCCGCATCCGACGACGGGACGACGATCGACGGTGAACCGGCCTGCCTCGAATGTGCGGGCGCCGCCAGGCGCGGTTCGCCGGACGGTCAGGTTCTGCCGGGCAGTGCAGGGCTCTGACCTTGTCGGCGAGCCACCGCGGTGGGCATCAACCGATGGCCGACCGCCCGATCGCGTACTGCGCGGCGACCGCTGTAAGCACCGCGTCGGCCAGTTCCTCGGGTGACCGGCAGTCGCTCTTCACGTCGATGTGATCCAAGCCCGTTCTGTCGACGTCATCCCGCATGAGCGCCTGGTAGCGCAGGGTGCGAGCCAGGAACTGATCGATCAGGTGCCGTTCCTCGGTGGTGACTTCGTTGTAGCGGCTGCCCTCGTGCATACGGGCGCGGATTACCGCGTCCTCCGCGGTCAGCCACACGGCGGCCGCGTGAGGGGCTCTCAGCCTGGCGACGCGGTCCGGCCAGAGCGCCGACCCCTCCAGGACGAGGCCCGCTCCGGCACGGTGCCCGGCCGCGCCATCCGTGATCAGTTCCTGGATGCGGGGCCACAGCCGCTCGTAGTGATCCAGTACAGACGAGATCAGCTCGTCCACCGGCAGGGATCCGTAGTGTTCGGCGACGTGCGCGGGCACTTCCCGGTCCGGCGTCCGCCAGGGCCGCCCCGGGTGCCGCGCCAGGCCGTCGGTCGACAGGCACGCGAACCCCAGTCTGTCCGCCACCACTTGGGCGACGGTCGACTTCCCCACATGCGACGTCCCCCCGATCAACACCACCCGCACACCGCGCATGTCGGCGACTTTACTGAGTGTCGCGGGATGCTGCCGCTGGACTTCGGCCCGGATACCGGGCCGAAGCCTCAGCGCCTCACTTGGTGACGAGGGTGCGGTCGAGGAGGGGGAGCAGGCGGTCCCAGTGACGTTGCAGTGCGGAGGGGTTGAAGGCGTCGGTGTCGGACATGGTGAAGCCGTGGATGGTGCCGGGGTAGATCTCGATGGAGTGGCCGACACCCGCGGCATCCAGAGCCTGGTCGAGCTCACTGATGGCTTCGGGCGTCAGGTCGCCCTCGGCCAGGCCGAGATGGACCTGTGCGGTGAGCTTCGGGACCAGGCGGTGCGGGCTGTCGGGCGCGTCGGTGACCAGGAAACCGGGGTGGAATCCGGCGACGGCGGCCACCTGGTCCGGGTGGGCCGTCGCTGTGCGCATCGCCAGGGCGGCGCCCAGGCAGTAGCCGATCACGCCGACCGGCCCGGCGCTGACCTCGGGCTGGGAGGTGAGGAACCTGAGGTAGGCGTCGGCGTCGCGCAGGACGCGTTCGGCGGTGTGCGCCTCGACCAGGGGCATCAGCTGGGCGAAGACCGCGGCCCGGATCTCTTCTCCGATGTGCTCGGGGAGTTCGATCACCGGTGCGGGGCCGTGCCGGTAGTAGAGGTTGGGGACGAGCACGTAGTAACCGTGCTCGGCCAGTTCGCGGGCCTTCTCCTCCAACTCGGGCCGCACGCCGAAGGCGTCGGGGTACAGCAGCACCCCCGGGTGCCGCTCGCCACGGTCGGGGAAGGCGGCGAAGGCGTCGGCCTGACCGTCCGTGGTGGGAATCTGCAGTGACTTGGTGGGCAAGTTGTTCCTCCTTGGGCTGATGCCAGTGCACAGCCCTACCGGGGTTGAGGTCAATCAAAGATCAACGCGGCACGCGTGGCGTATGCCGTGACGCCCGCCGCTCTACGCTCTCTGCACCGCACCGCACCGCACCGCACTGTCCCCTCGCACGCCCAGCCCAGGAGTGCCCGCGTGACCGACCAGTCGGCCAAGCCCTTCTTGTACGTCGTCGTCTGTGCGGCCGGGACAGCCGACGGCGTCGGTAAGTTGATCACTGCGGCGCAGGAGCGGAACTGGGACGTCGGCGTGATCGCCACCCCGCAGGGACGCGGCTTCATCGACGAGCAGGCCGTCGAGGCCCAGACCGGCCGCCCGATCCGATCGGCCTGGCGCACTCCCGACGACCCCCGCCCCTTCCCGTCGGCGGACGCGATCGTGGTGGCTCCGGCCACCTTCAACACCATCAACAAGTGGGCGGCGGGCATCGCCGACCGCCTGCGTGCGATGGGCGTGCTGCTCGGCGACTACGAACCCCACCGCCCCACGTCCGGAGACGACGCACCCTTCCGCTGGGAGGAAGCCCTGGAACTCCTCACCCCCGGGCCGCCTGCGCGGGCGTGACCAGCCGCACGCGAACGCCGAGGGAGGGAGCACTCTCGCCGAGTGCTCCCTCCCTCCACCGTCAGTTGCCCTCGCTCAGGGCACCCTGAGAGGTGTCAGTGACGCGGGCCCTGCTTCCGGTCGCGCATGCCCTCGCCCTTGGCGCCGCGCTCGCCCTTGGCGTCGTCGAACTCGATCTGCTCCTTGCGCACGGTGTCGGAGACCTCCTGGGTCTCGGTGACCTTCTCGGTCTCCAGGCGGACACGCTCGACCGGCACGGACTCCTTGCTGACCACAGCCCTCTCGGCGTGCAGGGTCACCTCGGTCTGCTCCTCGCCGATGTTGGCACGCGTGCTGCGGTCGCCCTCGCGGATGGGCTCACGTACGACGCGAACCTCCTCGTGGGAGATGGGGACGGAGGTCTTCACTTCTTCGCTGACGACGACCTTGCGCAGTCGGGCGTGCCCGACCTCCTGCTCTTCGGTACCGACATGCAGTTGCTCCTCGGAGCGGATCATGTCGCCCTTGTGGTCGTCGCGCGCACCGGAGCGGCTCGCCATCTCACGCTCGCCGGCGCCCATGCCCATGCCGGCACCGGCTCCTGCCATGCCTGCCCGGTCGCGACCACCAGTCGCCGGCTTACGGGACTGCTGTGTGCCACCGGGACGGGTGAGGCCATAGTGGGCGTAGAGGTCCTGCTCCTGGTCGGGCTCGAGGTGCTGGTCGGCGTCCACGCGCGGGGCCTCCTTGACGGCCTCCTTCGTGGCCGCCACATGCAGCTCGTCCTGCTGGCGGCGGGCTCCGGAGAGCGGCACGAAGCTCTGCTTCATGCCGAAGAGACCGGTCTTGACGGTCACCCACTCGGGACGCCCAGTTCGGTCGTCGAGATACACCTGCTCGACGCTGCCGATCTTCTCGCCGGTCCGGTCGTAGGCCGTAAGGCCCGCGAGCCCATCGGCGCTGGTGAAGGCCTCGCCCTGAGTCATGGGTGATCACTCCCTCGCAGCGCGCGACGGGCAGAATCGAATCTCGCCACGGACGTCGCACGCGTCCCCTCCATCGCGCGCCCCACCGGTGCGTGACGCAACCAGGAGAGTCACTGAGCGTGCGCGGATGGCTCGACGGGAGCCCTTCGGCTGGCTGTTTGCGGCGATCGGGCCGATCTGGTCCCCCATCCCCTCCTTAGCCCATTCGAGTGAGGGAGCGGCTGGGGGAGCAGGGGGCGGCGGCTATGGGGAGCGCCGACCCCACTCGGAGGGTTCCTGCCCCCGCCGGGAGGGCCGCCCGCATCAGGACCTGTTCCGTTTCGGACGGGAAGAAGCCGGTGATCCCCTGCATCAGGCACAGTGCCGTGGTCACGCGCTGGGGGAGTGGCCGCGGCAGTCCGGCCGGAGTGAGGTCCGGCCCGCACGGCTGGGTCCGTGCCCGGTCCAGTTCGTCCTCGGCGTCCTGGACCTCACCGTTACGGATGTGGACGAGAGCGCGCCGGACACTGCCTGACGCCTGCTCCGAGACGCTCAGGAGCGCGGTGATGCCAGATGCGGTGATGCCAGATGCGGTGGTGCCGGGTGCGGTGGCACCGGACGTGGCGATGCCGGATGCGGCAGGTTCGGCGGCCGACCGGGTCATGGCCGTCGCGGATCCGGTGAGGGCACACTCGCGGGCAGCCAGCCGGAGATGGGTGCTTGCCTGGTCCAGGATTTTGACGATCGCACGCAACCGTCCCGTGTCGAACGAGGCCATGGGATGACTCCTCTTCGATGCCGCGTGGCGATGAACACGCGCACGAGTAATTTGTCCTTCAGGCGTATCACCGGTACGTGCCCGCCCCGAACCCCTGCGGGGGGAGCGCACGCGGCGCGCAGGGAAGGGTGCACGCGGGCACATGGGCCCGGATTTCCGCCTGGGGGCGCACGGTTCGGCCCCCCGTGCGGGTCACTGCACGGCCGGGGCGCGGGCCATCTCCACCGTGAACTGGGCTCCCGCGAGGAGTGCCAGGTTGGACACCCAGAGCCACACGAGGAAGACGACCACGCCCGCCAGCGAGCCGTAAAGCTTGCCGTAGGTGCCGAACCCCGATGCGTACAAGGTGAACAGACCCGAGGACAGGAGCCACAGCAGCGCGGCAAGCAATCCGCCGGGCAGGCTGCGGCGCCAACCGCGCTCCGAGGGCGGCGCGTTACGGAAGAGCACGAGGACGAGCAGGACCACCAGGCAGACCAGAGCGGGCCATTTCATGACACTCCACACGGTCTGCCCGGCGTCGCCGACACCGGCGCGCCGTCCCACAGCCTGGACGAGCGATCCACTCAGTACGAGCACCAGCGCACTGGCGGCAAGGAGCGCGAGCAGCGCGACGGCGGTCATGAGCACGCGGTGCGCCTTGCGCCACGCGGGCCGCGTGTCCTTCACGCCGTGCATCGAGTGCAGCGCCCGCCGGAAGACGGCCGCGTAACTGGAGGCGGACCACAGCGCGCTGACCCCGCCGGCGACCACGACCGTCACGGCGGCGGAACGCGCACCGGCCATCTCGGTGAGCGCCTCGTTCAAGGCGCTGCCCGCCTGCGCGGGCGCCCAGTCCGTTACCTCCGCGATGAGCGTCTGCGTCGTGCCGGGACTGACGAGGCTGATCAGGCTGACCGTGACCAGGAGGGCGGGCAGCAGGGCGAGGATCGCGTAGTACGTCAACGCCGCGGCCCAGTCCGACACGTCGTCGTTCCACATCGACACCGGCGTGCGGCGCAGTGCGGCACCCCGCCGCGCCCACAGGGAAGGGGCCTCGGCCCGTCCCGTAGAGGCGGGAAGTACGCCGGACGCGTCCGCGACGTCGGCGGACGCCGCACGCGCAGGTGTCGCGGAACTGTCCATGGGGTTACTCCTCGTTGTCTCTTGCGGACGGCGCACTGCGCCGCCTGCCCGGCTCGACCCCTTGGACACGTGTCGCGCGGGTCCGTCACGCGGAAGCGGGCGGAAAGTAATCTTCCCCTTCCCGCCACGCGCAGGTGGCAGCGGGTGCCGGCGGGTTCCAGCGGGCCCGTGCACGTGAACACGCGTGCGGACGTTGCCGTTCCGTCACATAGCGGACAGAGCTGTGACGTGGGCGGGGACAACGGGTGCGGGGTGTCGCGGGTCGTACGAGGCGTGGGAATCAGGCGGCAGGACCGACGTCGTCGCCTAACTGACCTTTCGAAAACGGGGAGTTGACGATCATGAGCGTTCGTATGAGCCGAGGGCTGTGTGCACTGGGAGCCGCGGTGGCAGTGGCGGGTGTGGTGGCCGGTACGGGTCCGGCGGCCGCCGCTGACTCGCCCCGGTTCCTGGCTCCGGCCGAACTGCCGCCGCATGCTACGTCGGCCTGGACCGCGGGGCCGGTGACCGCCGGGCAGCCCGACCCGCTGCCGATGTGTGTGGGGGAGGCCCTGCCGTCGATCTCCGTCCACCGTGCCTACCGCACGGACCTCGACACCGGCGCCCTCCAGGTGACGGTCGTCGAGCGCAGTGAGCAGCGCGCCAAGGACTTCGCAGCCCTGCTGCGCAAGGACCTCGACGGCTGCGCGAAGAAGCTGATGCAGCAGGATCCCGAGATCACCGCGACGCAGAAGTACTACGGAAAGCTGAACGTCGAGGAAGGCGCTCATGTCTACGGCGTCCACACCGAGGCCACGTGGGGAGCCTCCGACATCAATATGTTCTCGGTCGGCCGGGACGGCACCACGGTGACGCTCGTCCAGTGGGGGCAGATGGGCAACTTCGCCCACGCGCAGGTGGCCGACTTCAAGACAACGACCGTCAAGGCGGTCAACAAGCTGTACTGACGAAACAGGAG